>WASR01000355.1 GCA_009712615.1 Methanobacterium sp.
ATTATAATTTCGAATTTAATTTGTTTTTAAACTTAAATATTGTATTATATTAATATTAAAACAATTTTATGTGAATATTTCGTTAAATTAAATTTTTTATATCTAATTATTGAATTAAAATGCTATATCATGTGATTTACATTTTGGATATACATTCGATATGTATATAAGTACATTTTGACAGATTTCCTAATACTAACATAACAATTGTTAAAAAGGAGGGGTAAAAATTAAAAGTTTAGGTAAGAAAAATGCATCAATTCTGATGCTAATATTAAGTTTATTATTTTGTGTTTTTTTAACAGGAACTGTGAGTGCAGCTACACCGTCAACAAATTTTACATGTAACGTTACAGCAGGAAACGCACCATTAAGCGTACAATTTAATGATACATCCAAGAACACACCAACCCAATGGATATGGAATTTTGGTGATAACGCTACCTCAACTGAAGCGAATCCTACTCACACATACACCAAACCTGGATATTATAATGTTACTTTAAATGCAAGTAATGATGCGGGCTCAAATGTGCTAACTCTTACTAATTACATTAATGTGGAGTATACAGCACCTATAGCTAATTTTTCTGCGGATAAAACTCAATGTTTGGTTCCATTGACAGTTTACTTTACTGACAACTCTGTAGGAGACATCACAAGTTACGCATGGGATTTCAACGAAGATGGTGTAATTGACAGCACACAAAAGAATCCAGTTTACATATATACCATACCAGGACTCTACACAGTTACAGAAACAGTATTTGGACCTGGGGGCGACAACACACTAAAAATCCCTAATTATATTCTAGTACCGGATACCACACCACCTGTACCAAAATCGAACTTACCTGGAGGTCTCTACAACTCAAACACAACAGTTAAACTTTCTGCGGTGGACAACAAGGATACAAACCCTATGATATTATACACTGTTAATGGAGTAGATCCAACCAGAAATTCAATTGATCCGGCTAAAAAAAGTTTACTTTACAATAATGGTGTTATGATCAGCAACGAAGGGATAACTATCCTTAAATTCATAGCTGTAGATAACACTGGAAACGTTTCACCCATAATTACAGAAATCTTTAAGATTGACAAAAAAGCACCGAATGCTATTGCAAATATCAAAACAGGAATATACAACACAAATAAACAAATAAAACTATCCATGAGTGAAAGTGGCTTAATATACTACACAACCAATGGAACCAACCCTACAAAATACAGTAAACTGTACAAGGGACCAATAACCATAGCATCTACAACAAGCCTCAAATTCATGGCTGTAGATCTTGCAGGGAATCAATCTCCATTATACAAAATGATCTACACAATTGACAAGACAGCTCCTAAGATAAAATCAACCAACCCTACTGTCAACACTAAACATATGTCAATAAACTCAGCTGTCACCATCAAATTCACAGAACCAGTGTATAAAGGATATAACTACTCAAAAATATACATCAAGGATTTGACAACCGGAAAAATTGCTCAGTCTACCGCAAAGATCTCAGGAAACAGTCTGATCATAAAAACCAAGTATAATCTACATAAAAACAGCAAATACGTAGTTTATTTACCAAAAAGAGCTTTGAAAGACGAAGTTGGAAACAATGCAGCCAGCTATACCTTGAGATACACTACCACGAAATAACTACATTATAACTTTTTTTTATTTTTTTAGTTTAACACCAACTATTTTTAATAACATCAAATTAGAATTATGATTAAAAATCTTGAAAAATAGGAATATAAGAAAATGGGGACTAATTACAAAATTTCAGAAAAAAGATTTGTAAGGAGGATAACACTCGATGGAAGAGATGAATCCTTAAAAGATTTGAGATTTAAAAAGAGCGGATTCAAAAAGTGTATACAGTGCGGAAGATGTACTGGAAGCTGCCCAACAACAGTTATTCACAAGGAATTCAATCCAAGGGATATGATGCGTAGATTCATGTTTGAGGATATCCATTCAGATCATGTCAATGAAATCATATGGAAATGTGGTCAATGTTACTCTTGCAGAGCAAGATGTCCAAGAAATTGTAAAGCAGGACTAGGAGTTATTGCGTTACAACATAAATCCTACGAAGATGGCAAAGCACCTAAAAACATAGTAGAAATAGGAGAAAAGATAAGAAGCAACCTTTACTCCAAGGGAGAAACAATTACTCCCGAAAGCTATTACTTAAATCTGAAAGAAGAATTTGGGAAAAAAACTGCAGAAAGATGTTCTGATAACCCTACAAAACGAGAAAAACTTGGATTTAAGTCTGATGATGCCCGTGAAATTCCAATCCCTGAAGATGCACTCGATGAAGTGAGATACCTTATGAGATTAACAGGATTCAAGGAGACAAATGATGGATCAGAGAACTAAAACTGAAAGCCACTATTTGTTTAAAAGTTGTACAGCAGGTTCCATATATCCTGGAATAGAACTATCAACACAGTACGTGCTAGATGCCCTTAAATTAAATTGGGTTAACGATCCTAGACAGTCTTCATGCACAGGATCAGGGGTACACCTTGGAGTGGTGCCAATGGAAACCAACATGGCGCTCAATGCACGCAACTTATCTTTGGCAGGAGAAACTGATTCTGAAATCATTTGTATTTGTCCAATGTCCTACACAAATCTTAAACACTGTCAAAAACTAATTTCCAAGGATAACAAACTCGAAAATAATTATAAAAAGATCATGGATGAAATTGGTCTAATTTACGATATAAAACCTGATGTGTACCATGTATCAGACCTTTTTCTGAAACATGAGGATGAAATCGTAGAAAAAACCTGTGAATTTTCTTCAAATATTAAAGTGGCTACACATCACGGTTGTCATTACTCCAAATTCTTTTTTAAAGATGTTAGTTCAGGCACATTTGAACATCCAACAGTGTTAGATGAAATACTTGTGAGTGTTGGGTTTGAAGTGGTGGGCTACGATGAACAATTTCTTTGTTGTGGTGGGGGTTTGCATCGTTACATGGCAGATAAGGAGTACTCTAAAAATACCTTCAAGGAAAAGTTCATAAGTCTTGCAAAGGTTAAACCTGATTTCATAGTTACTCAATGTCCAGGATGTACTTTCAATATTGATTATCTACAGGAAAATGTACTTGAAGAATTGAAAATGGAAAACAGCATACCTGTGCTTAACATAGCCGAATTACTGGCCTTATTACTGGGAGCACAACCAGAAACTATTGGTTTGGACATGCATGCAGTGGATCTAGAACCACTTCTTAAAAAACTAGGATTAAGGAGGGGAAATAAGTGAAACCCGGAATTTTCATATGTTGCTGTGGAGACAACATTTCAGGCAAGATAGATCTTGAGAAACTAAAGCGATCTGTCAGCGAGGATGTAAAGTTCATTGATGAAACTCCTTATCTCTGCTCTAATGAAGGAATGGAACACATTATTGCAAAGATAAAATCGGAAAAACCTGAAGGAATTGTTATCGCAGCTTGCAGTCCAAAGATGCACGAAAAACGCTTCAGGAGATGTGCTGAAAGGGCTGATTTGAACCAGTATATGATGGATGTTGCAAATATTCGGGAGCAATGTGCATGGGTTAATAAAGACTCGAATCCAACAGTCCGGGCTATTGACATTGTAAACTCGTCGATCAATGCGGTTAGAAATTCTATTGGTCTTAAAAAAGTTCAATTACCCATAACAAAATCTGCACTAATGGTTGGTGGAGGTATCTCTGGAATAACTGCGGCATTATCCCTTGCAAAACATGGAATACGTGTTTATTTAGTTGAAAAATCCGCCAGCATTGGTGGTAACATGGTCAAAATAGGTAAAGTATTCTCAGCAGACACACTGAGTGAAGAATGTGCCATGTGCTCATTGGGCCCATTGATAAGTGAAGTTGGAGAAAATCCCAACATAGAAGTGATTACCAATGCCGAGGTTTCTGGACTAAGCGGACACATGGGGAAATACTCAGTTAAGATACAAACCGATCCCGAGATGATTAACGGTGAAAAATGCACATCATGTGGGATATGTTCTGAAATCTGCAATATAGATGTCCTAGATGAATTTAATTTTAATTTAACATTTCGCAATGCTGCTTACAAACCATTTCCAGGAGCTTTACCATCATCATATTCCATAGATTCAAATGCATGCATCAAGTGTGGAAAATGTGTTGAAGCCTGCCCCGCAGATGCCATAAATCTAGAATCAGTACCAAAGAACATTGAATTAAATGTAGGTGCAATTGTATTGGCAACAGGATACTCCGAATTAAATCCAGAGCAAATAGAAGAATTTGGATACAAAAAGATTGAAGGAGTCATTACCCAAATGGAACTTGCAAGGATACTTGCTGTTAATGGACCAACATCTGGGAAACTAATTTCACCATTAACTGGGAAAAAACCCAAAAGCATCGTCATGATACAGTGTGTGGGTTCAAGAGACAGAAAGCCCGGATCAATTCCTCAATGTTCAACCATATGCTGTATGACTGCATTAAAACACTCTAATTACATCATAAACCATAGCAAGGGAACTGATATTTACATCTGTTACACGGACATGCGAACTTTAGGAACCTATGAGAATTATTACTTTGAAACACAAAAAAAAGGTGAAAAATCACTTAGATTCATAAGGGGGAAAGTTGCTCAGGTTAAAAAAGTAAATAATGAAAAGCTACTGGCTAGGGTTGAAGACACTTTAGGCGGCGGAGTAACAGATATAGAGGCAGATATGATAGTGTTATCATCAGCACTCCTGCCATCAGACACTATCTCAAGTGTTCAAGAAGCAACTGGAGTTGGTTTGACTGAAGAAAAATTTGTGAAGGAAAAAAATTCTAAGATGGACCCTACACAAACAACTATACCTGGAATATTTGTGTCTGGAACAGCTAAAGGTGCAATGGACATAACTGAATCAATTAACATGTCCAGATCAGCCGCGTCTAGAGTTTCTGAAATGTTAACACAGGAATTTATAGAGATTGAACCCAAATTTCCAGTGCTTAATCAGGGTGAGTGTAATCAATGTTTAAAATGTTTAGAACAATGTCCATCCAATGCAATCTACTTAGATGAATGTGTTGAAGTAGATCCAGTAGCTTGCACAGGATGTGGCTATTGTGTAGCCCAATGTGAAAGGCAAGCTTTGTCCCTTCCACTCTATTCGGATCAAGTAATACAGGCAAGAATAGATGGTGTCCTAAAAATGGGAAATCCGAGCATCTTAACATTTCTAGATGAAAAAATAGCATATACTGCTGCAGACTCTATGGGATCCAACAGACTCAACTATCCAAAAGATGTGCGCATAATCAAAATTCCATCAATTTTAAGGTTAGAAGTCAAACATTTACTTTATGGATTTAATAAGGGTGCTAAGGGAATATTCTTAGGGGATGGAACAGCAAATGCTTCAGATAAAATTATGGAAGAAAAATTAACTAAAAAAGTTCAAGAACTCATTGATGGAGTTTCAGCAGAAGGAATTGATCCTTCCAGAATTTACTATTATCAAGCTAATTTACCTCACTACAAAGGCCTTGCAAACAAATTAAAGGAATTCTCTAGCCTACTAGAGAAAATTGATTAAAATTACATAGTAAATGTATTTTTAAAGAAATATTTTAAAAAAAGAGGATTGATATCAAAATGATATACGTGTGTTTAGACGATACTGATAATTTGGAATCTCGAGGAACTGGTAAGTTGTCTCGAACAATAGCCAACGAACTTGCGAAAAATTATCCTGTTTACGGTGTTACAAGACATCAGCTTTACAAACATCCTGAAATACCTTACACATCCCATAATACCTGTTCAGTGATTCATATTGAAGCAGATGATGATATTGATGTTGAATATAGTGATAAAATTTTTGAGGCAGTTAAATTTGAAATGATGGAAGACTTCATCGATGGAAGCGACCCTGGACTCGCTGTTGCCCATGAAAATCAGATTAAACCTGCGCTTATTGCATTTGGTAATGATGCAAAGTACAAAATTCTCAACCAGAGGCTTGCAAGGGGATTGGCAAAAAATTTGGGCATCAGACTCGAAGGTCTTGGAGGAACAGAAGATGGAGTTATAGGGGCAATGGCAGGAATAGGTTTGGCACATACAAAAAATGACGGACGATTTTTGCTTGTGAAAAATAATAAACTGAAAGGTTCAAACACTGTGGAAAAAGTACTTAATTCTGGGGTTGATGCTGTTTACACCATTGATGGACGTTTGGTTACTGAAGGATTAATCATCAATGACAGCAAACTCACGAAACCATGCCCAGTAAACGGGGAAGTGATCCTTTTTGTGGAGGAAGACAACGGTCTGTTGAAAGCTGTAAATCGAGGTTGATAATTATTTGAATTTTTGAGATTTCGAAACATTTTATTAGAGTAAATCTTTTATTTTTTTGAATAGGCTTATAAATTATCGTTATTTGAATCTATTTATGTCTAATAATGATAGAATTGATTATAAATTCTTTTTATGCCCTTTATATCATGTTATTATATGCTTACTGCACTCGAAAACGATACGTATAAATATAAATTTCGAGTAATTCATTGTTTACAGATCGATTAAGCTAGTGATCTGTTTTAGGTAAAGGACGAATTACATATGATTTAAGGAGGCTAATATGAACAGATATGCTATTTTTATAGTACTTTCATGTGCTATGATAGTAATGATCTGTGGAAGTGCTTCGGCTGCCTCGCCATCGGCGAATTTCACAGCCAACACTACTAATGGACACTCTCCATTGAATGTGCATTTCACTGATAAATCCACTGGAAATCCAACCAGTTGGAGTTGGGACTTCGGTGATGGAAGCAGTTCTACAGATCAAAATCCTAACCATACCTTCAGTACGGTTGGGGCTTACACAATAAAGTTGATTGCAACCAACGATGATGGTTCCAGTTCTTTAACAAGAACCAACTACATCACGGCTTGGAATACAACAAATGTAATGAGTAGTAATAATGGAATTGCATTTTACGTTGCCAATGATGCAGGAGTAAAATATGACATAGCTAATGGTGTTAATCAGCAGGGAGATTATCAGCAGATACATGTCAATAATAGTTACTACATAAGTAGGGGTGGCGGGGGAATGAACCCTATCCAAATATCAACAGACCCTACAATCAAAAGTGGGACTCTTACCACAACTGGCAACCAAACTGGTAAATTCTGGGTTGTATTCAGTGGTGGAATTGGACATATGGATGATTGTATTTTGATGTTGGCAGTTAACGGAACAATACCTGACAACTTCGCATTCCATGTAACTGCAAATGGATACACCTATGATCTGCCTGCACCTGCCCTTTCAAACCCATTAACATCCACTTTAACAAATGTACAATTTGTAACTGGAGTTAACGAAACTTTTTATAAAAGTGATTTTCTATACGGTCCGCAGAGTTGGAAACCAACTAACACCGTGAACTACCCTATTTACCAGGGCCAGGATCCTAACAATAAATTTTCATTGATGTTTATCGATCTTGATGTAGGAGCATTTGTAACAAATGGCTATCCGGGAGTTACCAATGGATCTATTGAAGTTGATTACAGTTTCAGTAATCTGGAATCATTCGCATCTTTCGGTGCATATGGATGGTTCTCTGCTTGTAACTGGGGTACAGGAATACCAATGGCGAGTAACATAGCCCAAGGAGGGTACAATGTACAGGGAATAACACCAATCACACCAGTTGCTAACTTCACAGCAAACACAACAACAGGTTTGAACCCAGCAAATGTACAGTTCACTGATACCAGTAGCAACACTCCAACAAGTTGGTTATGGGACTTTGGTGATGG
>WASR01000223.1 GCA_009712615.1 Methanobacterium sp.
ACATGGTCGTTGGAGCGCTGGCAGATCTTGGTGTGGACAATGAACTAGTGAAGGAAGTCATGGAACACTATGGATCCTACTTTGGAAAAGTTGAAGTAACAATTAACAAAATCATTAAAGCAGGAATTTCTTCCAGCTTCGTGTATGTTGAAGCCAGTGACTCCAAACCAGTGAACTACAAAGAACTCATCGAAACCTTGGATGGTATTGAACATCCTGAAATAACAGGGGAAATAAAAGAATTTACAAAAAAAGTATATAAAACCATGGCAGAAGCAGAATCCCATGTTCATGGGACCACATTGGATAAAATTCATTTCCATGAGGTTGGAGCTGCAGATGCTGTTGCAGATGTAATTGGAGCATCATATCTCTTCCATAAATTGGAATTGAATAAATCTAAAGTGTATGGAATGCCCGTAGCTTTAGGAGGGGGAAGAATTAACAGCATGCATGGAAAGTTATCTGTACCTGCTCCTGCAACCCTGGAAATTCTAAAAAATGTCCCCACCTTTGGAGGGCCAGTTGACAAAGAACTAACAACCCCTACTGGAGCTGCTCTTTACGTGAATATGGTGAATGAATTCATCAAGTTTTACCCGTTAATGAGCAAAAAAACAGTAGCTTACGGTGCAGGAAAGATGGAATTAGCACATCCAAATGTTTTTAGGATTGTTAAAGGTGTAGGGGAAATGGAACAGGAAAATGTGTCTATTTTGGAAACAAATGTTGACGATGTATCTGGGGAAGTGCTTGGACATATTTTCGAAGGACTCATAAAAAGGGGTGCGAGGGATGTTAGCATAATACCAACCATAACTAAAAAAAACAGGCCAGGGCATTTGTTAAGGGTCATTGCAAAACCCCAAGATACAGAACAGATTTCAGAAGAAATAATCCGGGAAACAGGCACACTTGGGGTGCGTGTGATACCATACGCCCACAGAAACATTGCCCATAGAAAAATTGTTCCAATGGATGTGATGATCGAGGGCAAACCATATAAAATTGATATAAAGGTTGGAATGATTGGAGAAGATGTCATAAGTGTTAAACCAGAATATGAAGATGTAAAACACGTTGCTTCTCTCACAGGCAGACGATTAAAATATGTTACAGATATTGCTGTACAGCAATTTAGAAATCAGAGTTTAAATATTAATACAAAATAGGTGCTTGAATGAAAAAAAAGGCAATAGCAGTACTTTCAGGTGGGCTTGATTCCACAGTTGCAAGTACGAAGTTTAAGGAAGATTACCAAATACATGCATTGACATTTAACTATGGCCAGAGAAGTGCTGAAATGGAAATTGAGTCTGCAAAAACAATTTGTGAAGAACTTGGTGCAGAACACACCGTAATTGAATTACCTTGGCTTGCAGAATTAGGGGGTTCAGCACTGACATCCGATGAATCTATCCCAGAACCTGAGGATAGTGAACTTGATGACATAGAATCAGCATTAAAAACTGCTAAGAGTGTATGGGTACCTGGAAGAAATGTTGTTTTCACAGCAATCGCCAATTCATTTGCTGAGGCTGAAAAGGCCAGCATCATAATAGTAGGTTGGGATCTTGAGGAGGCAGTAACTTTTCCTGATAACTCTAAAGAATTTTTAGAAGCATTCAATACTGTTCTAGAAGTTGGTTCCTTTGATGACATCAAAATAGAAGCTCCATTAATTGGTATGAATAAGAACGAAATTGTGGAATATGGGGACAATATTGGAGCTCCAATGGAGTTAAGTTATTCCTGTTACAAAGGTTTTAATTACCATTGCGGTGTATGTGAATCCTGTATGAGACGTAAAAGAGCATTCAAAAGTGCGGGTGTAGAAGATAAAACAGCATATTCTGAATAGTCTGAGACAAATTTGGAGGGGGTTAAGGGTTTGGATAAAGGGAAATTTAAAAGGGTTATAAAAGATTACAGGGAACTTGCAGCCGATGAAATTGAAATGGAAAAACATGTCGGTGATAAATTAACTGGTCCTAGACCTGAAATGGATGGGAAACTTGAGTTAAGCCATATGATAGATCCAAAAAGACCATTTTTTACTTCAATGACTAGTTCAGACGAAAAATATGTGAGTACATTTAGGATGGGTCATTTCAACACCCCTAAAATATTATCAGACAGTGTGAGGGGAGCAAATTATGTTGGAGGCATGGAATTTGGATCGAACATAATCAAACAAAACTTAGTAAATGACTTCGATGATCTGGTTTCTTTCCTCTTGGATTACAAATTTGGGATATTAGATCTGGTGGATGAACAGGAAATCAATGGAAAAAATATACTGGATCTGAGGGTATATGAATGTATTGAATGCGCATGTTTGCCGAATCTTGGCAAACCAACATGTATTTTTGAGGCAGGTATGATAACTGGAATATTAACAGAAATGACAAAAAAAGATGTTAGTGCTAAAGAAGTAAGATGCTGGACCAATGGTTACTCTTTTTGCCAGTTTGAAGTAACATTGGAATGAATGAAAATATCCAATTAAATTTTATTCAAAATATCGTTTACTTGCACAGCTCTAGATTCCATTTCAAACAAAATTAGGCCTAATTGCGCTTCAGGTTCAGTTAATGCAGTTAATATGGCTTTGGAACCTGCAGGTAACAATACTATTGTGCCTTTTTCTGTTTTCACAGATATTTGATCCACTTTACCAGTATTCAATTGTCCGGAGGCTGCTTCTGCAGCACCCATCACTGTTGAACAAAGTGCTGAAAATATTCTTGCATCCACATCAGGTGGAGTTCTCGAATCTATGAGAAGACCTTCTTTAGATACAACTCCGCAAGCTTTAATTTGACCGACCTGTAGAATTCCTGCCAGAACGTCGTCTAATAATTCTTTCTTAGTTTTGGCCATAAAATACACCTTTAAATAAAAAAAAAGATTGGTAATTACTATTTAATTACCATTAGGGTTTGTCCAGCTGTAACTGTGTCACCTTCCTGTATGAAAATATCTTCCACAGTACCAGATTCTGGAGCATGAACATCATTTTCCATTTTCATTGCTTCGAGCACGGCAACGATATCTCCCTCATTGACCTTGTCTCCAGTGGCAACTTTGAGTTTTAGTATCATTCCCTGCATACTGGATGTAACTCCTCCTTCAACAGGTCCACTTGGGGCTTTATTGCTGGATTCTATTTCCATATAACCTGTAGGAACTACCTTCACATCAAACATTTCCCCATCAACTTCGACGTTGTACTCTGTTGGAAGTGAAGAAGGAGATGAGCAATCTGTTTCCTTTGGTTTTTCAAGGGGTTCTTCAACCAGTTCTCCCCTCAAGAATTTAGGTGCCACAGCAGGGTAAAGGGCGTAGGTCAAAACATCTTCATCCTTCTTGATGATGCCCAATTTTTCTCCTTCAGATCTGTATTTTTCGAGTTCATACTCTAAAAGATCCCCGGGTCTACTGTCTATAACCTCTGCATCCCCAATGATGAGTTCGGCAATTTCAGGATTAACTGGAGTAGGTGGCCTACCATAGTATCCCTTTATATAATCTTTAACTTCTTTTGAAACACTTTTATATCTTTCCCCGCCAAGAACGTTCATGACTGCCTGTATTCCAACGATCTGGCTTGTTGGAGTCACGAGTGGGGGATATCCGAGATCAGCACGAACTTTGGGAACTTCCTTGAGCACTTCTTCATACTGGTCGAGGGCATTTTGTTCTTTAAGTTGTGACACGAAGTTTGAAAGCATTCCACCAGGTATCTGGTAAAGAAGAACATCTGTGTCGACCTTCTCAGATATTGGGTCTATTAAACTGCTGTATTTCTTTCTAATTTCTTCGAAGTATTTTTTTATTTCACTCAATGTTTTAAGATCGAGTCCAGTGGCATAATCTGTTCCCTCAAGGGCTGCCACAATGCTTTCTGTTGGTGGTTGGGATGCTCCCCATGAAAGTGGTGATATGGCTGTGTCAAGAAGATCCACTCCTGCCTGGCATGCTGCATAGTAACTCATTGGAGTCATTCCACTAGTGCAGTGACAGTGCAGGTTTATCAAGAGATCAGTTTCTTCTTTCAAGGTTGTTACTAGTTCAAACGTGTCGTGTGGAGTTATGAGTCCTGCCATGTCCTTGATAGTGACTGAGTCACAGCCAACAGTTTCAAGTTCCCTGGCGATTTCAACATATTTTTCCAGGGTGTGGAATGGACTTGTTGTGTAACTGATTGTTCCTTGAACATGTGCTCCTTGTTCCTTTGCAACTTTTATTGAAAGTTCCATGTTTCTTATATCGTTTAAAGCATCAAATATCCTGAAAACATCAATTCCATTTTCATATGATTTTTCAACGAAGCTTCTCACAACATCGTCCGGGTAATGTTTGTATCCTACAAGGTTCTGTCCTCGTAGTAACATCTGTAGTGGTGTTTTTGTAACCACTTCTTTGAGCTGTGTAAGGCGTTCCCATGGATCCTCGTTCAAATACCGTATACAAGTATCAAAGGTTGCACCTCCCCATGCTTCCAGGGAGAAAAATCCCACACTATCCATTTTTTCAGCAATGGGTAGCATATCTCGGGTTCTCATCCTTGTGGCAAGGAGTGATTGATGCGCATCTCGAAATGCTGTTTCAATGATCTTTATCTTTTTCATTTTGACCCTCACAATAAGCTTGGATTTCTTCAAATGTCTTAATATAAATAGTCCTAACTTCCTTATATATTTGGCAATAAAATTCCCTAATCTGATGTTATCTTACACTAAACTTTCAATTTATTTGAGTTACAACACTCGAAATTTAAATATTGTTCAAGGGAATACATGTTTCAAATTAACTGTCTTGTTTTTGACAGACTATAAAATCATCATTTTCATAAACCACCTTAAAATAATTGGGTTGTGTTAAATTTAGATCAGTATAATACTTTTGATTGAAGTAAAATAGTGGATAGAGTTCTGTAGCTACTTTGGTTTTATTTAAGCTTGCATTTTGATTTGGGAGCACCAATCTTTTATCATAAACAATATAACCAACATTTCCGATGTCAAAAAATGATCTGGGAGTGCTAGAATTAAGATATTCAAATCCAAAGTTTATTGGCATGCCTGTTTGTTCTGCAATGAAAATTCCTGTATAAATATTTTGTATCAGGATGGATTGATTTTTATTTCCATTGGTTTTAAACCAGTCTGCAAGCTCAACCTCGGATTCTGAAGGTGGTGCAATTTGGACAGATCCAAATTCAGTTTTAGCTGAGAAAGTTCCCATGGTGGGATTGGCTGCTGTCAGGATTCCAAACACAACTGCAAGTGAGAAAATAACCAAAAGGAACATGGTTCTAAATTTATCTGCTGAAAAACGTTTTGTACTTTTTAGTCGGTTGTAAACATTTTCAACACCAAATCCTCCCAAAATTGACAATGGAATCACAATATAAATAATAAGTCTTGGCGCAAGCACGTTTATACCTATTAAATATGCATTACTTAGTAAAAAAAGAGAAATTATCCATGTAAATACATAAATATCCTTCTTTCTTCTTAATTTCACTGCAAAATAGGCACCTATTAGTGCAAATATTGTTACCAACGCACCAAAGTACTGTAAATATTTCAATGGACTCAGTTGAATGGTGTAATTAATTGATGTGCTGTAACCAAGGGTGGCACTGATTCCTTGATCAAGAATGTTCTGAAACAGTTCTGGTTTGATCAGAGCAAGAGCTAATACAGCGGCCGCCACGAGAATTAGCATGGATGATAGGAATGCTCCGTAATTCTTGAAAATTGAAAGTTCGTGATACAGAAGAATATCTACAATGGTTATGGAACTTACGACAATAAAAAGGCATAACAGTGCTGCTTGATGGGTTGCAGCAACTACTAACATTAAAATACCTGCTACGAATGCATACCTTAAATTTTTGTTCTTTACAGAGATGTAATAGAAGTAAACAGCCAATGGGAGGAAGATTAGTGCCAGATTTTCAGGAACGGGTAGCATTATTCTGTAGATGATGTAGCTGGATATCATCAAGAATCCCGCTGAAATTCCTGCTAGGTTACCGTATAATTTTTTTCCAACATAACTGACGGACAGTACAACAAAGAATGCAAGGAAAGGCTGCAGTACCCTGGCAATCAACATATATCCCTGATGAAAAACAGTTCCAAGAAATGCGATTAAGAAGTGGAAAAGTGGAGGATATGCTATTTTTTGTCCAACAGGCGAACCTAATAGGGGATTGACAAGAACAAAACCATACTGGGTGTATACTTCTGCATATAAAACATGGTAGATAACATCCCAACTAAGCGGCCATTTATGTGTCAAGGTGGGAATTAGGGTGATTAAAAATATTGCAATGGCAGGGATGACAATTTGAAGTTTGTTTAAATCTGTTTTAGTTTGCTTCATTGATCTGCCCAACTATAAATTTAATTTTTAAGTGTTAAAAAAAGTTATGATAAAAAAATTTGTAATAAAATTAAAAAAAATTTGGATTAGGAAGGTTTTTACCTTTCCCTTTTACCTTCAATGAACTCATCAACCATTTCCTTAGCCAGGTCATCGGTGAACTGTTCTGGAGGATGTTTCATTGTGTAGGCTGAGATTGATTTTAACTGTCCTCCAACACCCCTTTCGAGTGCAAGTTTACAGCATCGTATGGCATCTATAACACAACCTGCAGAATTAGGTGAATCTTCAACACTTAATCTGAGTTCAATATTCATTGGAACATCACCAAATGTTTTTCCTTCCATTCTGAGGAAGCATAGTTTGTTATCTTTTTGCCAAGTCACATAATCACTTGGACCTATATGAATATTTTCATCTTCCAATCTTTCATCGAGTACAGATTGAACAGCTTCAGTCTTTGATTCCTTCTTAGAATCAAGTCTACTTCTATTTAGCATGTTAAGGAAGTCTGTGTTACCTCCTGTGTTAAGCTGGTAAGTTCTCTCGAGCTTCACACCCCTCTCGCGAAACAGGTTTGCTAAGGTTCTGTGGGTGATTGTTGCACCTATCTGTGCTTTAATATCATCCCCAACAATTGGAATTCCCTTTGCTTCAAATTTAGCTGCCCATTCTGGGTTACTTACTATAAAGACGGGCATGTTGTTTATAAATGCCACTCCTGCATCCAGAGCGCACTGTGCATAAAATCTTGTGGCTTCTTCAGAACCGACAGGTAAGTAGTTAAGCAGAACTTCTGCTCCACTGTCTTTTATGATCTTCACAACTTCTTCTTTTTCATTTTCCTTTGCATCTGCTACAACAAATGCAAATTCCTTTTTATGGTCTGCCATGTGCGGTGCTACACCGTCTAAAATTTTCCCCATGGATACTTCTACTCCATATTCAGGGATATCACTACAGAAAACTTGGGTACAGTTTGGTTCTGCAAAAATAGCTTCGCTTACATCTTTGCCTACTTTTCTACAGTCAATGTCAAAGGCAGCTACAACTTCTATATCAGAAGGTTTGTAACCTCCTATGTCCCAGTGCATGAGCCCAATGGCTTCATCAGGATTCTTATTCTTATAATAATGAATTCCTTGGATTAGTGAGCTTGCACAATTACCAATACCGACTATCGCAACTTTTATCTTCTCCAATTAAAACACCTTTTAAAATATCGTTAATATAACGTGAATTGTGCCATGTTAATTTATTCTAAAATCAATACATTTCCAATTTCATGACCTGTTATTATCTTTAAAGAAAGTTTGCTTATAATACTATTAAATGTTTCGATCTAATCAAATTAAATCATTCTAGATAAATAAACTTATTCTGAAGGTT
>WASR01000094.1 GCA_009712615.1 Methanobacterium sp.
TATGTAGTATGACCATTTGATCATTTTTAAGAATGAAATTCCTCATCACTTCCTTTAAAAGTACTGATGCTGGACAGACACAACCATCTCCTCCCTTGTCCACGGTTCCCATGACTAAAATTCTCAATCTACCTTCTTCATCGTACTTAATTGATAACGATTCTGGAAGGTCAGATATCTTGGGGTTCATTCTGAAAACTTCACCAAAGGATGATCCTGGTGTTGCTCCAGTTCTCTCTTTGATAAGTTCATTCATACTGGATATTGGGGTTATTTTTTCGTGAATACCTAAGCTACTTGCTAGGTTCATATCTGGGTCAGCATCGATAGCGAATACTTTATAAGTCTGTGACAATAAACATGCCAGTGTGCCCGAAAGGGTTGTTTTTCCAACCCCTCCTTTTCCAGTTACTGCAATTTTCATCATATCACGATCCTATTGATTGATATATTCGATGTTTTTTAATGGAAATATGGAGTTACCATGTTATGGGTATATTATAGGGCAACATTTATAATACTTATAGACTAACTTTCTTAAAAGGAGGATTATTAATGGTTAGAGCATACACTAGAAAAGATTACATTAGAAAAATTCCCGGTTCAAGAATTGTTCAATATGATATGGGAAACTTATCAGGGGATTTCCCTCTAAAAGTCACACTAGCAGTTAAAGAACATGCACAGTTATCTCACAACGCACTTGAAGCATCAAGAATAGCTTCAAACAGATACATGCAGAGGAAAGCAGGTAGGATGGGTTACCATCTCAAAATAAGAGTCTACCCTCACCATATAGTAAGGGAAAACCCAATGGCTACAGGTGCAGGTGCTGACAGGGTTCAGGACGGTATGAGAAAAGCATTTGGTAAGCCAGTAAGTTCTGTTGCTATAGTGAAACCAAATCAAAAGGTATTAACAATATTTACCAACAAGAGAAACTTTAATGATGCTAAAGAAGCTTTAAGAAGAGCAGCAATGAAGTTTCCGGTAACATGTAGGATTGAAGTAGAAGAAGGCGCAGATTTAGTTAAATAAAAAAAATAAAGAGTGTTTAGCATGAAGCATGTCGAATTTTTTGAAGAACTGAGAAAGGAAGATGTAGATGTTGCAGGCGGAAAGGGCGCGAACCTAGGAGAATTAACCCAGGCAGGAATACCAGTGCCCCCGGGTTTTGTTGTAACATCCAAAACCTATGATCAATTTATTAAAGAAACAGGAATCTTCGATGAAATAATGGACATTCTTAATGCCCTAGACGTCAACAACAACAAGGAACTTCAAGCAGCATCTGTGAAAATTAAGAATATAATTGTCCAGACCCAGATGCCTGATGAAATTAGGACCATAGTGGTCGAAGCATACAATGCACTGTGTCACAGAATTGGCAAGGATGATGTTTTTGTTGCGGTAAGATCATCTGCCACAGCTGAAGATTTACCAGAAGCATCATTTGCAGGACAACAAGATACTTATCTTAATATAAGGGGCAGTGATGAAGTTGTGGAATATGTCCAAAAATGCTGGGCATCTCTTTTTGAATCTCGTGCAATTTTTTACAGGGAAGAAAATGATTTTGATCATTCCAAGGTTTACATAGCAGTGGAAGTTCAGGAAATGGTCAAGGCTGAGAAGGCTGGAGTGATGTTCACAGTACACCCATCAACTGGAGAAGAAAAAATTCTCATAGAAGCCGCATGGGGACTTGGTGAGGGAGTTGTTTCAGGAACTGTGACTCCTGACACTTGCTGGTATGATAAGGAAACCAACGAAATTCTTGATTACAAGGTGAGTGACAAAAAAACCATGTTTAAAAGGGACCCTGAAACTGGACACACTGTACAAGTGGAAGTACCAGAAACACTCCGTGAAGAACGTGTTTTGAGTCCTGAAGAAATTGGTAAACTTGCTGATCTTGGAAAAAAGATACAAGGCCATTATAATTTTCCACAGGACACTGAATGGGCAATTAACAACGGCGACATTTTCATGTTACAATCCAGACCAGTCACAACCCTTAACATGAACAACGGATCATCTGATTCAGAAGAAGCTGATGAGAGAATAATAATTACAAAGGGACTTGGTGCAAGTCCTGGAATGGCATCTGGTGCAGTTAAAATTGTTAAAAACACTGATGAGCTTGATAAAATAGAAAAGGGAGATGTTCTGGTCACTGTAATGACAACACCAGATATGGTTCCTGCTATGAAAAGGGCCGATGGTATCATAACAGATGAAGGTGGTGTAACCTGCCACGCAGCAATTGTTTCCAGGGAACTTGGTATACCTTGTGTTGTTGGTACTGGAGAAGGTAGTAAGATCCTCAAAGAAAATTCCATTGTCACACTCGATGGTAGTAAAGGATTTGTCTACGAGGGCAAACTCAAAACAAGTGAAACTAAAGATGAAACTGATTCAAAAACAGCTACTGTTATTCAAAGTCAGCCAATTTTAACTGTAACAGAGGTTAAAGTAAATGTAAGTATGCCTGAAGCGGCTAAAAAGGCATCTGAAACAGGTGCTGATGGTGTAGGTCTACTCAGAACAGAACACATGATGCTTGCATTGGGAGTCCATCCTAAAAAATTCATCATGGATGGAAAAGAGGATGAACTTGTCAAAGCACTGGTTGAAAACATACTCAAAGTAGCAGATGCTTTCTATCCTAAAACTGTATGGTACAGAACATTGGATGCACCAACAGATGAATTCCAATCCCTTGAAGGTGGAGAAAACGAACCTCACGAACACAACCCAATGCTGGGTTGGAGAGGAATACGCAGGGAGTTGGACGAACCAGAAATTTTAAGGGCAGAGTTTAAGGCAGTAAAAAAACTTCACGAAGAAGGATACACCAACATTGGTATAATGCTACCCCTTGTACAGCACCCAAGTGAATTAAGGGAAGCTAAAAAAATCGCGAGGGAAGTTGGTTTAAGGCCTCAAGAGAATATTGAGTGGGGAATAATGGTTGAGACACCAGCAGCTGCTCTTACAATAGAAGATTTCATTGCTGAAGGAATAGACTTCGTAAGTTTTGGAACCAATGATCTGACACAGTACACACTTGCAATAGACAGGAACAATGAACATGTAGCCGGATTATACTCTGAAAGACATCCTGCCATAATGAAATTGATTGGAAGAGTCATTAAAGAATGTAATAAAGCAGGAGTTAAGACAAGTATATGTGGACAGGCTGGAAGTATGCCTGACATTGTAGAACAGCTTGATGAATTAGGAATTACAAGCGTATCTGCCAACACTGATGCAGTTGCTACAGTAAGGGAAGTTGTTGCAAGGGTTGAAAAGAAACTGGTACTTAAAGCAGCAAGAAAAATGATGCAGGGATAAATCCCCATCTACTCTATTTTTTTTATCTGTTTAATTTTTTTTAACTTGAATTATTTTTTTATTTCAATATCAAAACAACCAACGTACGATTAAATTTCACCAAATCTATCAAGGGGTAACAATGGAAGATAAGGGAAGATCAGAAACTGAAATATTTGATGAATTACACCAGTTCAAAACTAGAGATATGACCCACAGATCAGGTAAAATACTTGGATCGATGTGTACCTGTCCTCATCCCATTGGGTTAAATGCATTTAAAATGTTTTTAGAATCCAATTTAGGAGATCCTGGATTATTTAAGGGGACACAATCCATGGAAAATGAGGTTATCAGTTCGTTAGGGGAACTTATGGGTGAAGGGGATGTTTATGGGCACATCATTACAGGGGGTACAGAGGCCAATATAATGGCTATGAGGGCTGCTAGAAATACATTCAAACACAACCATCCTGATTGTGACGACATAAATATAGTTGTTCCTAAATCAGCCCATTTTAGCTTTAAAAAGGCAGCAGATATGCTGTGTTTAGATTTACTCGAAGCAGAACTGGATGAAGATTACAGGGTGGATGTCAATTCAGTGGATGAATTGATAAATGAAAACACGGCTGCTGTAGTGGCAATTGCAGGAACAACAGAACTTGGTAAAATTGATCCCGTGGAAAAGATATCCGAGCTCTGCTTGGAAAGGGGAGTTTATCTGCATGTTGACGCAGCATTTGGAGGTTATTCAATTCCATTTTTAAATGATATCGGGTATAATCTTCCTAATTTTGATTTCAAGATTCCAGGAGTTTGTTCTATTACTATAGATCCACACAAGATGGGACTGGCACCGATACCCACTGGCGGTATCCTATTTAGAAAAAAAACTTTCTTGGAATCCATAAGTGTTGAAACTCCTTATCTAACTGAAGACAGACAATCTACTATAGTTGGTACCAGAACTGGAGCTTCAACAGCTGCAACTTGGGCTTTAATGAATTACCTTGGGAGAGAAGGTTACAGAAATGTTTCAAAGGAATGTATGGAAACAACAGAGATACTTCATAAGGGCGTCATTGAGGCAGGGTTCAACCCAGTGACAGAACCAGAATTGAATATCGTAGCTTTCACATCCCCTGAAATGACAGTAGATGAGATTGCAGAAGGTCTTGAAAGATCTGGTTGGGCTGTTTCTATTTCATCCTATCCCCGTGCAATCAGAATCATAGTTATGCCCCATGTTAAAGAGGAGCATGTTAAACTTTTATTAGAGGATCTGAGGGAACTGAGATCTCTACATTCAAGGTGTGAATAAATTGAAGGATGTGGTAAAATTAAAAACACCAATAAACCTGGAAAACATTCGAGAAATCGAGGTGGGTGACAGGTTAGAACTCAGTGGAGTTATTTTAACTGGCAGAGATGCAGCCCTTCCTAAATTAGTCAGTTCCATTAAAAATGGCCATCCTGCAGTTAATATCCAGGGAATGGTCATAATGCACACAGCAGTCAGTGATGCAGGAATATCTCCAACAACCAGCAACAAAGAAGAAATAGAGGAAAGCATACCATTTCTATCCAAAGAAGGAGTTAGAATCCATTTGGGAAAGGGTGCACTATCAGAAAAAACTGTTGATGCTTTGAATCAGTTTAATTCTATATATGCAGTTACTCCGCCTGCAGCAGCACTTTTAACCAGCAAAGTAAAAACTCGTAAGGTGGCAGCGTTTGAAGAGGAAGGAATGGAAGCTATTCATGCACTTGAAGTTTCAAGACTGCCCTGTATAGTTGCCTCTGCACATGGAAAAACCATTTACTAACTTTGAATTCTTTTTTTTTAAATGGGTTTTCCAAAGGATATGTCTCCAGCATCTCCCAAACCTGGAACTATGTATCCATCATCGTTAACTTCGTTGTCTATGGCACAGGTGTATATCTCTATTTCTGGATGAGATTTCTGCAGTTTGTCAATTCCTTCCCTGGAAGATATAACATTGAATAGAACCATTCTTTTAGGGTTCCCCATGGATTTTATTTTGTTTAAAATTTCTTTGAGTGTGTGGCCTGTTGCAAGCATGGGATCTGCTATTAAAACAATTTTTCCATTTATATCAGGTATTTTGGTGTAGTTCATATTGACCTTAAATGGAGGTGTTTCTTCACGCCAAGCTCCTATCAAACCACACTCAGCTTCGTTGAATATTCTGATTATTCCCTCCACAAGTGGAACTGCAGCTCTCAATACATTTACTACGATAATGCTTGGTTCATCTTTAATTATTTCTCCTTCTGTAACTGCAAGTGGAGTTTTAACACTTATAACTTCTTTTTCTAATGTTTTTGCAAATTCATAGCTCATGAACATTCCGATTTCTATCATGAAGGTTCGAAAATCGGATCCTTTGATCCCTGATCTCCTTAATCTAGTGACCCTATCCTGTATGGGTAGATGGTCTAATAAATTTATCTCCATAACTATACACCTCATAAGCATTTAACATTTTGAACCAATTAACCTTCACCGTGACATCAGAGTTTTAGTTTAAACTAAGGTTATTCTAATTATTATCAGGGGGTTCAATGATCTTGTTTCCAAAAGTTTGAAGTAGATTTAAAACTAATATAATTTATAGATTCAATACAATTAAAATTAAGTATAGTGGACATTTACAATGGAAAAAAAGTATTTGCTGGTCATAATCATCGTTCTTATTTTAATTGTGCTAGCTGTACTCATAGTTCCTAAACCATACAATCAAACTGGTTTTCAGTCAGATGTGATAGCTCAAAACCTCCAAGTTCCATGGGCTATAGATTTTTTACCTAACAACACAATGATATTCACCCAGAGGGGTGGTGAAGTTAAGATCATAGATTCTGCTGGATCCGAAACTGTGGGAATAATAAATGTAACTGCCCGGGGAGAATCTGGTCTCTTAGGTTTGGCTGTTGATCCGGAGTTTTCAACTAACAATTACATCTATGTTTACTACACTGCATCCGATGGAAACAGGGTTTCGAGGTTTGTGTTTAATGGAACTCTTAAAAATGAAACAATTCTTCTGGATAAAATCCCATCAAACAACATTCACAACGGGGGCAGGATAAAATTTGGACCAGACGGACTCCTTTATATCACAACAGGAGATGCTGGTAACAATGCTTCGGCACAGGATCTAAATTCCCTCGGAGGAAAGATTCTTAGAATGGAAAAAAATGGTTCTGTTCCTACGGATAATCCATATAACAGCTACGTTTATACCTATGGTCACAGAGATCCCCAGGGACTTGCATGGAGTTCAAATGGCACACTTTACGAATCTGAACATGGTGACACCCACAACGATGAGATAAATATTCTGGTTTCTGGTGCAAATTATGGATGGCCTATATATCAGGGAAACAACACAGCCACTGGATATGTGTCCCCTATGATTGTCTACATCAATTACACTTTGGCACCATCAGGAATTGCATTTTACAACAACAAACTATATGTGGCTGGATTGAGGGGATCACAACTAAGACAGATAAGTTTAACTTCTAATGGTACAAGTTTCACTGGGCAGCAGGCACTATTCACCCAGCTTGGAAGAATCAGGGAAGTTGTTTATCATGATGGATATCTTTACATTGCAACATCGAACACAGATGGAAGGGGAATCCCTCAGCTGGGTGATGATAAAATAATAAGGATAACCGTCAATTGAATATATCCTTAAAAGCTCATAGCTACTTTTTTTCAGTTTCTCTAATTTTTTCTTTGGTTAAAACAGTTTTTCCATGAGGATTTGGAACAACTTTGAGTTCACTGCCTTTAAAATCAATATCGTATTCCTTTCCATCATAGAGTGTGTGTAAAAATATTGATAATGCAGCAACCTCTGAATGGGGTTGATTAGTCACTGAAACATTCCAGTTTGCATCATGGTAAACTTTGGATGGGACTCTGGAACCTCCTACAACTACTAATTTATCCTTGGAAGATTGAGCTATGGTTCCTGTTATGTCCTGAACTGCTTCACCGTACATGGTTAGGTGTACGACTTCTCCACCGTTTGATTTCCAATCATCGATGTATTTACTCCAATTCTTACAGTAATCAATTTCAAAATCTCCACCCCAGCGTTCAACCACGTCCCTAACATTTCCAATGATTTTTTTATCATTATCACCGCTTAGAACAACTTTTGAAGCTCCAAATGCACGTGCTGTTAAACATACGTGGGTGGTAATCCTTGCATCTCTGACCCTTCTATGGTCGAGTCTTAAAACAACAACTTTCATTTTATCAACCTATAAAAAATATGTAATTTTATTCTAATATTATAATTTATCAAACAGTTAAAGCTA
>WASR01000329.1:0-2901 GCA_009712615.1 Methanobacterium sp.
ATTTAAATCAGTTCAATATGAATGATAAATCAAAATCAACTTCATAACTCACCAAAAAAAGGTAATAAGAATTATTCTACACTAAAAATGAAATGTTAAAGTAAAATCTTAGAATAAAAAATTCCAGTAACTAACTTAACAATTATAATTTATTGGTTTGGTATCATCGAGCTTGAGACTCGATTTCCCAATTTATCATGAAACAAGATCAAGTTGTGTTCCTGCCAGTTTCTCCACTGTTCACAGTTTTATATGTTTGTTTTGTAGATGATTTGTTGGTAGTTTTGGAAGCGGTACTCACTGTTTTGTTCTGACTTGATGATCCATTATTAGAGACTACAGTTGAATGTTTAACTACTGGAGTGGTGTAGTTAGTTGTATTGTTGGTTGTGTTCACTGTTACGATTGCTACATTTGGAGTCTGTAACATTGGAAACATCATGTATCCCCCAGCAATTCCCAAAACTGCAAACATAACAACTACTCCCACGAAATATTTCGTGTTGAGTTGAGAGGGTTCTGTTTCTGATTTTGTTTTGGTTGGCATTTTTGTTAACATTTTTTCACCATAATTTAAAATTTAGTGACAATTAATGAATATCAAAAATTTAATAAACATCCTGAAACACCCTATTACAATTTAGAACAGCATTCCAAATATATGTTATGATCTGCATAACTCCCTGAAAAACGAAGCAGAGCCCTTATAAAAAATTCTAAACAAATAAAAAGAATTAAAATAAACAAAATCATTCAATACCGCAGTCTACAATCCTAAATCTAGTTCTTAAACCTTCAGGTCTGCTTCTATGTCTTTTTAAAGTGGCAGATCTTTCTCCTAAACCATTTGATCTTGCAAGTTCAACCACGACTTTACTCCAATACTTGAGTATAGTTCCACCAACAGGTTCAATAATTCCATCCCCATCAAAAACTGAGTAAACATGGTTTGTGATTAACACTGCAACATCGTACTTCCTAGCAATTCTAGATAAAAGTGCCATCTGTTGACCAAGTTCCCTGTTGATCTGCGTAGAATCCCCCTCTTTTAATCTGTACAATGCAACTGCAGAATCTAAGATAATAAGTTCAACAGGTTCTTTTTTGGAGTCCAATAGATTTTCTATTTTTTTTATAACATCTATCTGTTCTTTAAAAGTTGTTGGTTCGAAAATGATTATATTCTCTGCAAAACTAGTGAACTCATTATTTGATATCTGTTTAACCCTCTCAATGGAAAGTCCACCTTCAGTATCTATGAATATTGCTTTATCACCATTTTGAGCACATCGAACCAGGAGCTGAAGTGCTATGTTGGTTTTTCCAGATCCTGGAGGTCCATAGAATTGGGTCAAACATCCCTTTTCAATCCCCCCACCCATCAAGTTATCTAATGGAGAATCAGTGGGTATTTTTTTAGTTTCGCCTAGTTCAGATAAAATTTTCATAGTTGTCTCCAAAGGTCATATTTCAATAAATTTTAGAAAAATCCTAATTTCTATTTTGAATTATTAAGTTTAAAAATCTTTAGAACACCACACTTCATTTCATGAAGCCATGATCAAATATACTTACTGTAAACAAAATAATCAGAGCAGGTTGATTAATGTTTCATATCCTGCTCCTTTTCTAAGTATGACAGGCTTATCACCAGTCATATCTACCACAGTTGAGTGTAGGCCGTATTTACAAATACCTGCATCAAGTACAAGATCAATAGAATCACCAAGCTGCTCAACTACTTCCTTTGGTGATTCAGGAACATCCATACCCGAAATATTTGCGCTGGTACTTGTAATAGGGAATTCAGATGCCAACTCACGAGATAATTTATTGTCAGGAATTCTGATTCCTATCTTATTGGTTCCAGCTGTTAATAAAGGAGATATCACTTCTTTTTTTTGCATTATAATGGTAAATGGTCCTGGAAAAAGTTGTTCAACTAGGACTTCAGTTTTATCATCCATGAAAGCCACATCTCTAATTGTTTCAATTTCAGCTAAACATAGAGATACTGCCTTATTTTTCGAACGTTTTTTAGAATTAAAAACCTTGGAAATTGCAGATTCATCATAAACATTTGCAGCTATTCCATAAACTGTATCTGTTGGATAAACTATTATTTTACCCTGTTTTAAGTATTTTTGAGCCTGTTTTATTATATCAAGATCAGGATTTTTGCTGTTAATTTTCAAAATTTTCATGAGACGTACTTCCGAGAACAAGTCAGTTCCTTCAAAGTATATATCCCTTGAGTTCAATAAGTAGTTTTATGCTGAACAGACTCAGACCACAGGTTAAATTTATTCTAGATCCAATTGCCAAGAAAATTCGAATAAATCCAAATATTCTAACTATTTTAGGTTTACTGGTAAGTTTAATAAGTGCTTACATGTTTGCAACAGGAAACCTGTTGATGGGAGGATTGTTGATAGCGTTTAGCGGATTTGTGGATATGCTAGATGGAGCAGTAGCAAGAAATAATTACCAGACCACAAAATTTGGTGGTTTGCTTGATTCAACTGCCGATAGGTTTGCAGATGCATTCATATTAATAGGTATCATATACGGAGGATATGTAAACTGGATTTATGGAATCCTAGCATTACATGCATCCTTAACTGTGAGCTATGTGAGGGCAAGAGCAGAATCAGAAGGTATAGAATGCAATGTTGGGATTGCTGAAAGAGCAGAACGTTTAGTTATAATAATGATAGGTGCTTTCCTCAGCTACTTCACAAACATACAAATTCTCAACATGAACTTGCTTGGTATCGCTGTAGTTGTGATAATGATCCTAGGTTATGTAACTGTTATTCAGAGGGTTTATCATTCATGGAAAAACCTGAAGGAAGATTAAAAATTTGGAGATCATATTTTATTAAATATAAATTTTTTTCT
>WASR01000329.1:2911-7672 GCA_009712615.1 Methanobacterium sp.
TTGAAAGAATTGAAAAGGATATCGTACTGTTTGCAAAAAATATAAAAGAAATAGATTCCATAGAAATTCATGAAAAGGATGTTCAGGTCATTGAGATGGCCAAAAATTACAGGAAAGACACAGATTATTATCTTGAAAAAAAGGATTATTTGACATCATTTGGTTGTATTACCTATGCCCATGGACTTTTAGATGCTGTACGTCTCATGCATGGATTAATATAATTCTATTGAATCATTTATGATTAATAAATAAATGTCAAAATGGGATAAAAATGAAAAACCTGTTTAAAAGGGAATCAAAGGTAGAGGAATACTCAAAAGACCACGTTGAAATGGTTTACCAATGTGTAAACCAACTAAATGTGCTCATGAAACATTTTTATGAAAACGATTTTGAATCCATAGAAAAAACAACCCGTGAAATTGCTGATTTAGAACACGAAGCAGATATTATTCGTAGGAAAATGGAAATAGAATTTTTTAATGGAGCTTTCCTACCATTTGACAGAGAAGATAGAATAATCTTGGCAGAAGAAGTTGATAGTGTAGCAGATATGACTGAAGAAACAGGTTTTGGAATCTGTTTAAGCAAGATTAACTTTCCAGCCATCTACAAAACAGACTTTATGGAACTCACAGAATCAGTCCAGAACACTGTATCTGCTTTAAAAAGATGCATCGAACTTTTAAGTGAAGATCTTGGTGAAGCCTTAAACACTGCCCACGAAGTCGAAAGACTCGAAGACGAAGTTGATAAGATCGAAAGAAAAATCCTACGAAGACTCTATGAAGATTATAAGAAGGGTGAAATAGATATTTTAACCCATATAGAACTTAAAAGCACTGTATTACGAATCGGAAACATAGCTGATCGGGCAGAAAATGCCTCTGATAGAGTTCCCATAATTGTAGCCAAAAGAAAGGGATAAAAAAAACCCCACTATGAAAAACGAACTTCTAAAAAGTGCCAGTTATGATTTAAAGTTTCTATTAAATAGGGGTTACAGGAAAAAAGGCGCTTTAAATTTTGTTTCTAATAAATACTTATTAAATAAAGATGAAAGGAATTATCTATTCCGAAGAACTTTTTCTGAAAGTAAATCTCAGTCAAGACGAAAAAAACTAATTTCAATTGATGAAATTGTTGGAAGAAACATTTTTGTTGATGGTTACAACGTTTTAATTACTTCTGAAATCATCATCAATCAAGAGTATGATTCGCTTGTAATGTGTGATGATGGTGTGATAAGGGATTTAAAGGCCGTGTTTGGCAAATATCACATGGACGGACACACACAAAAAGTCATATTATCTGTTTTAAATCTGCTAAATCAACATCAACCAAATTTTATAAATTTTCTCTTCGACAGTCCAGTTAGCAAAAGTGGAGAGCTTGCAAAATTAACCAACTCTATTTTAGATGTTCAAGGAGTAAAAGGAATCGCTGAAACAGCCCATAATGTAGATTACAAGCTTGTTAAAAGATCAAAGGCATATGATGGAGTAGTTGCAACCAGCGACGGTGTGATAATTGATCGTGCCGAAAGTATCCTAGATATTCCATACTGGTTTTGTAGGGAAAATAACTGTTTAAATTATTTAGAATAAAAAAATGAGATTTGTTTTAAGTATTAAATAAAAAAAAGTGGAAGAAAAATTATTCCATGTCTTCCATTCTGTCTTCAAGCATCTTTAGAACACCTGGAAGACTTGTGTATTCCATTTCATCAGCAGGTAATCTGTGTGGTTCAAATGGTCCATGTCTTCTCATGTACTCTGCCACATCAGATGCAAGATCCCTTGATCTGTCAAATGCTGGATCATCAAACATGTCTAAAGGTCCAACAAGTTCAGAATTGTTTATCTGGAAACCGAGTGCTATTACACGTGGTGGTCCGTCAAACCTGACAGGATTAGCATTTCTCTGGGCAACAGGCATTAAAGGACCGTTATGTGAACCCCTCATCCATCCACTTACGAGGTGTGGGAATGCGAATGGTTCAACAACTTCTCCAGCTGCAGGGAATCCTGATTGTGATCTTACAATAGCCACTGGGTCATCTTTACCAATGTACTGACCAGCCATTAAGTTTAACCTTTCTGTACTTACTGAAGCTGCGATTTCATTGTCACTTCTTCTGTTGATGTGTTTAATTACGTATCTTCCGGTTGATCCGAGTAATGCTAAAGCATCGTACATTTCATCTGGACAGGACATGGTAACTTTTTTGTGTTCGATAACATCGAATATTTCAAAGTCATAACCTCCGTGTAGGGAAGGGTCTATTACAAGTCCTGCTGTGTTGAATGGATCAGCAAACATCTTAAAGAGCGGCATGTTAAATGCGCCAGGTTCTGTTTTATCACAACAGAAAACAATCACAGGGTCAGATGGTCTTTCTTTAAATTCCATCTCAGCACATCCTGGACCCATGCCCTTGATGTTACCTGAGAAAGTGTCAGAAAGAAGGTCTTGTCCTGCACCATAAAGTTTAAGGCTTTTTGCTACCTGAGTAGCTTCTAAGAATGCGGTCCATGCTAGTTCATGAACTTCTTCATTTTCTTCACCATTTCTATGGGTCATGATCAAGTCTATATCGTCACCGCAACTGGTTATATGATAGTCCACAAGAAGTTCTGTTTCTTTTGCTTTAGATAGTATCTCGTCACATTTATCTTTTAAAGCGTCATGAGTTTTTGCATGTCCTGCTACACTACCAACATCTGCTTTAATTACACTAATAGTAGTTTTCATATGTTATACCTCCAAAAATTATCATAAAATTGTTAAAACAGCATTATATAGGCAAATTAAAGGTGTTGAAGGCTGGTATTTAATCCACCAATATTCAAAATTGACCTAAAAACAGCCTGAGCTGTCAATATTAACCTATCCTATTAATTAGTTTATGAAATGAAATCCTTATAAAAGTTACTATAAGATCATCCTTTGAACTCACATTATGCAAACAGAAAAATTGGTTCAATTCTTATTTAAAGCATTAAAACTATTAAATAAGTTTTGATCGAATTTCATTGGCCATTTCAATTGTTTTTGATGATCCACCAAGATCCGGCGTTAAAACCTTTGAATATCTCAACACATCTAAAAGAGCATTCTCAAGTTTTTGGGCTTGATCAGTCTCACCAAGATAATTCAACATCATAACAGCTGATAAAATCATTGCGGATGGATTTGAAATTCCTTTACCTGCAATATCTGGTGCAGAACCATGGACAGGTTCAAAAAGAGCATTATTATCACCCATATTAGCAGAAGGTGCTATACCCAATCCACCAACTAAACCAGCGCCCTCATCAGATAGTATATCTCCAAAAAGGTTTGTTGTAACCATAACATCAAAGATTTGGGGTTTAGAAACCATGAACATGGCAGCCGCATCAACGTACTTTTCATCTGTTTCTATTTCAGGATATTCTTCTGAAACTTTGAAAAATTCTTCGCGAAAAATACCATCGGTTTTTTTGAGTACGTTAGCTTTATGAACAGCAGTAACCTTTTTTCGCCCCAATTTTCTGGATAGATCAAATGCAAATCTGCATATTTTTTCTGATGCAGAATTTGTAATTACCCTTTTGGCAATGGCACCTTCAGGAGTGTACTCTTCTATTCCAGAGTAGAGACCTTCACTATTTTCCCTCACAATTAGGATATCAAGATCTTTGTACAAAGAATCAATTCCCTCGTATGATTTAACTGGTCTAAGGTTTGCATAGAGATCCAACTCTTTTCTAAGGGTTATTATTGCACTTTTCATCCCTGGAACTGTTGTAACAGCTCCAAATAAAGTGGCGTCAGATTTTTTTGCTAGAGCGACTGTTTCTTCAGGGATGGTTGTTCCTGTTTTATTGTAACATTCTTCTCCTGCATAGGCTGTGGTGTAATGAAAATTAATATCCAAAGCATCAAGAATATGAAGCACAGCATCAGTAACCTCGGGCCCAACACCATCTCCTGGAATCACAGTTAAATTGTACACATCATCATCCCCTGTTTTTTGATAAATAATAAAATTGACGGCATAGTTATATCATACAGTTATATTCAACTTAATCCTAAAAATGATATCGATCTTTGCGGTAAAAAGTTATAGGTGAGTTTAAAAATTACGAGAACCAATGTTTAATCTGTATTAGTTCCTTTGTTACGGCTTTATTAATTCAACTACTAATTCTGTTCATCAAAAAGTTTATTCTTAATGAGTTACATAAAGTAACAAAATGTGTTTTTTTAATGAACGAATTTTTTGTTGCTAAATTTTTTAATTAAATCATGGGGATATGAAAATGGAACGTGAAGCAAATATTGAAAGACTCATACAGACCCTTAAAGATGAAGATGAATTGGTGCAAATTCAAGCTATGGGGCTTTTAGAAGAAATTGGAGAACCTGCTGTTGATAAATTAATGATTGCTGCCGATGATGATGATAAGGAAATTCGTAAAGGATCTATACGCGTTCTAGGGATAATAGCTGATCCAAATGCAATAGATGTACTCATTGAATCACTTAATGATCCAAACAAATGGGTTAGGAGGGAAGCCTCCACAGCACTAGGAAATATGGGAGATCCTGCCGTAGATCCGCTAATTGAAACTCTTAAAAATGAAGATTCGCGTGTTCGAGGAGGAGCAGCATGGGCCCTCGGTAAAATAGCCAACAAAAAAGCTGTTGAACCACTAATTGCAGCCATGGATGATGAAAGTAGCTTTGTTCGAGGGGGAGCCACATGGGCTC
>WASR01000289.1:0-7228 GCA_009712615.1 Methanobacterium sp.
TTCCTTAATTTTGCCCGGATTTTCGTAAACTCCTGCAGCAGCACTTTTTGAAATGTTCTTTGAGTGTTCTGCTTTGAGTTCATCCAGTTTTTTCTGGATCTCATCGATCTCCATTGCCCGTATTTCCTTGCTTCTTAATATTACCATTTCTCTACATCCTTTTATAACTTGTGATAATTTTACACAGATTATATTTTATTCTGATTTATCGGCTTTATCAGCGTTTTCTTCAGTTTCCTGAGCTTCCTCATCTGTAGATTCATCAGCGGCTTCTTCATCCTTTGAAGCTTCTGCTGGTGTTTCTTCTTCTTCGGTTGCTTCTTCAATTGCTTCGGCTATTTCTTCAACAGCTTCTTAAACATCCTCAACAATTTCTTCGATGATGTCTGCTGCTTCTTCTGCTGCCTCTTCCACAATTTCGTCAACGACGCTTTCCACTGTTTCAGGTTTTTCAGGAGCTGCTTCTACTTCAACATTTTCAGTGACAGTTTCCTCAACCTCTATCTGGAGAATGTCGACTTTATCAGGTAAAACAACATCCGGTGGCATTATGCGAACGTTAATTCCAAGCACACCAGGTTTGAGTTGTACTGTAGCAAATCCATGTCTCACGAATCTGATTGATGGTTCACCACATTTTTTGATGTATCCATCTGAGAACTTGGCACATGCGCTCCTTGAACCCCTTATTTTACCGGATATTGTGACTTCAACACCCTGGGCTCCTGCTCCCATGATTCTTCTGAGTGCTGTGTAAGCAACTCTTCTGAAGTGCATTCCCCTCTGGAGCATGGCTGCTATTTTGTGTGCCATGATCTTTGGGTTAAGCTCTGGTACATCCACTTCTTTAACTTCTACCTGTGGATTTTCTAGGCCGTAGCCTGTTTTTAAATTTTGGGTAATGCTTCTGACGGTTTTTCCGCCTCTACCTATAACCATTCCTGGCCTTTCAGCGTAGACAACTACCATTGTACCTAAAGGAGTTACCTGAATTTCCATTCCACCGTAACCTGCCCTTTCAAGTTCGTTTTCTAGGTATTCGTCTATTCTTGTTCTTTTAAGTCCTTCTGTTACGAAATCCTTTTCAATCATTGGATCTATGCCTCCCCTAGAACTACTTGTATGTGGGTTGTTGGTGTGTTGAAGGGACTTGCCCTTCCGAATGCCCTTGCAGTCCATCCCCTTACGATGTAACCGCGGTGGCTGGATATGTGTACAATTTTAAGGTCTTCTGTTTCTAGTCCTTTGTACTCTGCGTTGGCTTCTGCATTATCCAGTACCTGCAGTATTTGTGTTGCTGCTTTGACTGGGTAACGTCCTGTTGGCCATCCTTTGAGTCCCTTTCTGTGTCCTACTTTTTTGTTATGTCTTTTAAATGGTACAGGTGTTTCCTTTCTGATAACTGCTTCAAGGAATTCTCTAGCATCATCAAGGTACATTCCCCTTATGGTACGGCAGATCTCAACAGAGTGCTTTGGGGAAATCTTAAGAGCTTTCCCTGAAGCTTTTGCTGTTTTTCCATCGTACTCATCTTGATAAGCGTATTGAATTTTCGCCATTGTAATTTCTCCTTATTTAAGCGGCACGAACATGGATGATCTTGTTGCACCCATACCTGGATCCCCGTGCTGAACCCTCTGTCTTGTGACTGCAAATTCACCGAAGTAGCATCCGATCATTTCTGGCTGGATTGTTACATCGACAAATTCTTTTCCACTGTATATTCCGAAGGTCATTCCAACCATTTCTGGAAGCACTATCATGTCCCTACAATGGGTTTTGATGATCTGTGGCCTTCCATCCTTACGTGGCCCTTCTTTTTTGATCTTTCTAATCTTCTCTAGAACCTTTTTCTGCCTAGGTAAAAATCCTCTTTTGAGGGATCTTCTCTGCCTGGATGGTAATAACTGTATGACATCATCCAATGGCATATCCTGCAGTTCTTCTAGACTGTAACCGCGATATTTAAATACTTTTCTTGCCAAGTAGTCTCCTCCTAATCAGTTTATATTCCGCTTATTTTAGTAATTTAAGAATTATCTCCTTTTACCGGTTCTGCTTGCTGCTATGGAACCGACCTTCCTTCCTGCTGGTGCATGTCTTGATATGGTAGTTGGCCTACCTGGGTGCTGTCTGTTACCTCCACCATGTGGGTGGTCTACTGCGTTCATCGCAACTCCCCTAACACTGACATTCTTTTTACCCTTGGCTTTGAGGGCAAAGTACCTGTTTCCTGCTTTGAGGAACGGTTTTTCTTTTCTTCCTCCTCCTGCAACAACACCTACGGTTGCTCTGCAGCGGGGGTTGAATGCCTTCAATTCACCAGACGGTAGTTCAACAATTGCCTTACCAACATCGTGTGTAATTAAAGAAGCGTAAGTTCCTGATGATCTGACGAATCTTCCGCCGTCACCTGGATGTTTTTCTAAGTTGTAAAGTGGTGTTCCTTCAGGAATTTCTCCGAGTGGTAATGAGTTTCCAGGACTGATTGGTGCTGAAATTCCACATGCCACTTCATCGGCAATTTGTATTCCTTCCGGTGCTAAAATAAGATTTTCTTCTCCATTTTCAAATTTTACAAGGGCCACTGGGGCTGTTCTACCAGGGTCGTGGATGATGTCCACAACTTTCCCCTTGAGGCTGCCTTCCTTCTCTACTTCATCGTAGGATCTGTAGGCAATTTTTCCCCTGAATCTGTGTGATGCACTCTTGTAAGTAGGAGTTCCTCTTCCTCTTCTTTGGATTATTAAACGTTTTCCCATTTTATTTCCTCCATCGTGGGTATGATTTTACAAGGGCTTTAGAATACTCCCATCTTAACTGCTATATCCTCTGCACTGTTATCATCAGACAGTTTGATGTAGGCAAGTTTTTGTCCGTTTAAGATCTGGGTGTTGACCCTCATGACCTTGACATCGTAAAGATTTTCAAATGCAGATTTTATCTGAGTTTTATTGGCAGTTCTTAGAACTACAAAGGTCAGCTCATTTTTCTGATCAATGGAGTTCATGCTCTTTTCTGTAAGGTGTGGTTTAATTAGTACTTTGTAAGCATCCATTTTCACTATCCCCTTTTATTTATTTGAAAAGTTCTCCTAACTTTTCTACAGCTGATTTTGTGTAAATGGTGAGTCTGCCAGGATGAGTTCCAGGAGCCAGTAGTTCTGCATTGAGATGGTTTACTACAACCACATCGACACCTGCATGATTTCTTGCTCCGAGGCTTATGCCTTTATCTTCTCCAACAACTACTAATGGGCCCTTGGATGTTTTGTATTTCCTGCCTCTCATTTTACCTCTTCCAGCCCTTATTGTTCGGCCTGATTTGGCTCTGTAAACATCGTCCAGTAGTCCGAGTTTCTCGAATATTTCACGGGTGTCCTTGGTCCTCTTGACTGTTTCGAGTTCATCATCAACTACGAAAGGTATCTGATCCAGGTTCTGGATTTTGTGTCCCCTTGCTTCAACAATTTCTCTGTTTGCTGTTGCAGCAACTGCAGACCTTATTGCCAGTCTCCTTTCTTTTCTGTTGATCTTCTCGTGTATGATCCTCTCGGTTTTAGGTGGGTGAGCCTTTCTACCGCCAGTTGCCTGTGGTATGAATGCTGCCTTAGAACCTGCAGGGTGTCTTGAACCTTTGACACGTGGAACCATAGCTGCACCTCGGCCTGAACCGAAGGATTTTGCTGTTGTTCTTTTACCTGCCATTGGATCTGTTCCCCATGGCTGTATTCTGGCTGTTTGTGAGGATATAACAGCTCTTTTTATGAGGTCTGGTCGGTAGACTTCCGTGAATATTTCAGGAAGTTCAATCTCATCGACGACTTCGCCTTCCAATGAATAAACTTTGATCTTCTCCATGTAAATCACTCTTTAATAAGTTTAAACTCCCTGTTTAGAAGCTGTGCTAATGTGGGTTATTTCAGGTGCATCGTTATGTTTGCCTATAGGTCTAACAGCTTTTCTGAGAATTACGAGTCTTTTTGATGGTCCTGGTATTGAACCTTTGATCATTACATAGCCGTTTTTGACTAGACCGTACTTAACAAATCCACCCTTTGGATTAACTTCATCAACCTGGGACTCGTCTGCAATCTTAAGGATCTTCTTGTTGAATTCTGTCCTTTTATGATAGCCCATCTGACCAGCCATTGCAACTGTCCACATGGTTCTTGCAGGGGTCCATGGTCCTATTGAACCAACGTGCCTTGCTTTACTACTTCTTGCTGCTTTACCGTACTGTATCCTGACACCGAACCTTTTAACAGGTCCTTGGAAGCCTTTACCCTTGGTGACGGCTATGGTGTCCACATGTTCACCGTCTGAAAAAGAGTCTGCAGGGTTTACTTCCTTACCCAGTAAGCTGCGGGCAAATTCGAATTTATCTTCGACAGATTTGCCACCAATTCCACATTCAATAATTTCTGGTTTTTTCTTTGGAACTCCACTTGCGAGTCTTGGTTTAGTGTGTATAAGCACCCTAATATCTTCAACTTCATCAAGCTTTTCCTTCATTTCATCGAGTTTTGCCTCAACATCGTAGTCCTTTGGAAGTGTTATCTTCCTTGTCAGGTCCTCGTCGAGGTCTTTTGCCATAACATCGCTCAATGTCTTGAGTCCACGTGTGTCCTTTCTATAGGCACGCACACCCATGACAACTACAGGTGGTGTTTCCAGTATAGTTACTGGGGATGATACTTCCATTCCAGATGTAGGTGAGTTTTTAACGTTGTCTAGCATTGTTACGTGGGTCATTCCCACTTTGTAGCCTGGAAAACCTAAGAGACAAGATTCTTCGGTTTCTGGCCATGACCTTACTTTTGGTGTTTCCTTGGCTGCTCTTTTCCTAGGACTAAAGGCCACAGATCCACTTCTTGGTTGGTGATGTCTAGTCATAATTTTACCTCCTTAATTACAATTTTCCTATCAAATTTAAGTATGAAATCTGGTTTAAACAAGTTAAACTCAGATAAAGTCGATTACTGCGTCTGAAGAGTCAAACGCAGATAAATTTGAGTTAGCTATATCTATAGCAAATTTAAACACAAATAAAGCTGATCGAGTTAATCAGTGTTTAAAAGCAAGTTAAATACAGATAAAGTCGCTAAAACTGCTTCTTCAGTTCGCACAGTTTTAGTTCCCTGTTCAGGGACTGTGTTAACTTCGAGATCTATAATTTCTTTTTCATTCTGGTTGGAAATAAGCTCTTCAATGCCAGAATAAGGACCACCAAACAGAATAGCCGTGTGTTTGGAACCCTTTAATTTGGTTTTTACTTCGTCTAAAACAGAAGTGATGGATGGCGCATATCTTGAAGTACCTATGACCAGATCTGGTCCTGGTTTCATCATCAATATACTGTTGTACAGATCTCTGTTGGTTGCAAGAACCTTGTAACCCCAGTAGTAATCTGGTACATCTGGATCCAATATAATTTCCTTTCCAAGCTTTATTACTTTAAAGCTCAGTACTTTGTTCACGCTGAGTTTTTCTTTGCATAGCGCAAACTTATCGGCACCGATATCAACAACTGTGCCTTTTTTTGTCCGTTTTATTGTCAGTCCCTGTCTGTAATCGCCCTCATGAAGTTCTCCAGTTGGGTGATGAGGAGTTCTGAGTGGTGGGAGAATACCCACGTTTCTAAGCTCCCTTGTTATAGGAAATACCTTCTTTCTAAGGTATTGAGGGGTGTTCATATAAGTGAGAACATCACTAATAAACTTTACCTCTTTTTCATCAGAATTATCGTTGTAAACGACGATTCTATCAGCCCTAAATATTGCAGCAGATCTTCCAATCAGACCAATTTTATATGTTTTTATTCTTAAATCTTTCGTTTCAGATATTATCGATGCTGGAACGAAAATTGATAACCGCTTCTTTTCCATCTTTTAACCTTCGTATTCAATACCTATATAATATGAGGGGTGTTATTTCCACTTATTTCAAACCCCGCATACGCTATTTAGCATGAATTACTCGATTTGAGTCAGAAACTAAGCTAAATATCCCAGATAAAAAAACTTGTTTAATTCGGGATTGAATATAGTATGAAACTCTTTACATATATACTCATGTTTTTTAGAGTTTTATGCAACAAAAAATAGGAGATTTTTAATGGTGTACCCTGAAAATTCGACACAAAAATCTGTGGATGAATCATTCATGACTGGCACAAATATAAATTTCTCATACATACTGTATAAACTGAACTTAGCTTAAAATTATCCGCACTTCACGACACATTAAAACCACAAATTCCATCCAATTTTTTGACAAATTTCCACTATATAATATATGAAATGTATGAAACTAGGATCTAAATTGTGATCCAGTTTTCAAAAAAATGTCTGTATAATAATATATGGTGTCCAGTGTGATGCATGAATATGTCAAGATACCATACTGACCTATCCAAATGAATTGATCGTGGCTTGAAGTTAGGGTATCAAGGATCTATCGATAAAATTATCGCAAAACTTTAATTTAATCCTATCTCAATGAATGAAAAAAATAAAAAAAGTAGGGAAATATGGTATCTAATTCCTATTTTAGAAGTAGATGTCTTCCTTTGAAAATCTCATCTTAGGCATCTGCTGATCTGCAGGGTAACCCAATGGTACGATCATGGTAGGTACTAGTCCATCTGGAATATCTAATATTTTAGCATACGAAACAGGATCAAATCCCTGCATTGGACATGAATCTACTCCCACAGATTTTGCAGCAAACAATGCTGTGGTTACTGCTATGAAAACATTGTGTTGGGCCTCAGATAGTGCTGCAGCTTCTTCATTGAACATTCCAATGAAGGTGTTTATCACAGCTTCAAACTGTTCTATGTTTTCTTTTGGAACTCCCATCTCCTTCATGGATGCAACTACCTTCTTAGCATTGCCCATCATATCTGGATTTGCACAGAACACCAGAAGATGTGAACAGCTGCTTATCTGTGGCTGATCCATGGATGCCGATGATAGTTTATCCAAGGTTTCCTGGTCTGAAACCACCTTGATCTTCCATGGCTGAACATTCAATGCTGAAGGTGAAAATCTGATCATCTCCAGTATCTTGTCTAAAGTTTCTTCATCGATCTTGTTTCCATCAAACTTCTTGGTTGCATATCTTGCCATGAGTAAATCATTAAATTCCATAATTGTCCCACCCCTAGATTTTTTTTTGTTCGTCCATCAATTTCCGCAAATGATCTAAAAATTTCTAGTTAAAAA
>WASR01000289.1:7238-7608 GCA_009712615.1 Methanobacterium sp.
GAATTCTTAGATTACTTTAATTACATCTTAAAGATTAACTAATTTATTTACTCCTTTGAACTCTCTTCTTCCTGTTTTTCAAGGGTTTCTTCGATTTCTTCTAGGATATCTTCAAGTTCATGTTTACGAGCCTGTACTATGGATAATGTATCTAGAAGCACATCCCTGAGATCGTTGGTTATGAGCACACTCCACATTTCATCCAGATAATTGTACAACGTCATTAGTTCATCTGGTGAGTTCTTGTTAGATTCAACATTGTCCCTGACAAGCTGAACAAAAACATCCAGTTCATTATCTAAATGATACAGATTTTCGACTGTAAATGCTATCCTTTCCTCAATCTCTTCATTTAGTTCTTCTTTTAAAA
>WASR01000105.1 GCA_009712615.1 Methanobacterium sp.
TTCTTAAACAAATCTTAAATAAGAATATAATATTGGAGAGGATAGTATTAGTGATTTAAACGAGTTTTTAGAGGATTCGGGTAAGATTGAAGTTATAAACAATTTTGACCAAAAAATTTCTAGTTTTGAAAATGAATTACAAACCCTTGAATCTGAAAGGAATAAATTTCTAATTATGGTTTCTCAGGAAGAGAAAAAGATTGAAGAACTTGAATCTGAAACATCCGATAAAGATGTTTGTAAATCAATAACTAAATGTAACAAGGAACTAGAAAAAATTGGAGTTCAAGTTTCAGACCTTGAAATTAAAATTTCTGAAAAAACAGTGACCCTGGAAGAACTTCACACAGAAAGGGATGAGCTGGTAAAAAAGAGTTTGATGATGCTCCATTCAAGTTTAAAAAAGGAACATCAAAGGGCAGATAAAGAACATGCCCGATACGTTGAGCTCTACACTAAAGAAAGAGCTAAAAAACATGAAATTGAGCGTAAAATGATGAACCTTAAGATGATGGTTTACCAGAATTATGGTTTAAGGTTAGTTTAACCCCCACCATCACAAAGTTCATTGCTCATATCCACATTTTCAAACTTGGTTTTAGATCTTTGAACCTTGCCTTTGACATCTTCTTTTTCATTTCCCTTTTCTGATTTGAAAATGGTATGATTCTTGATCTTAAGGTAGTCTTCTTCTTTTATAACTTCAAGTGCATCTGTTTTGTACCACAGCTCAGTTGTGTCTAAAAGAACCCAATTTCCTTCATCATCAGATCTTAGGTCGGTTACTTCACCTGTACTACCTGTGCCTGTGTATCTAACATGATTTCCCATTGTTATTGGTATTCCCCTCACATCTTCCAAAATTCTCACCCCTATGAATTTTTTTTGGTCATTTTTTTCGAGATATATTCAATCAATATCAAGATCTTCCTTCGCAAGGTTCAGGAGAAGGTAATCTCCCATGACATTAACATCGGAGGGTTTGATCTGGACATCCTTTCTCCTTATCCCAAATTCGCCTGTGGAGATCGATATGAAATTAATTACCCCTTCTTTAGGGTTTATTAACATGTCAGAAATCTTTCCTATTTCAAATCCGTTTTTGTCAAACACTCTTGTTCCTAAAAATTCACTAACGTTCATTGAAACACCTGAATATACATTTGTTTTTTGATTCACATTAATTTTTTTACCTGAAATAACCTTGAGGATAATTGATGTACGTTCCTATTAATAGTTTCCTCAACAATAATATGATATAGAAAAAAGTTTTGAGGTGACAGTCTGAAAATGAAGTACTCCTTTAAAATATTCAGTATTTTTGGGATACCAGTTGAATTACACATTTCATTCCTTGTTTTAATCCTCCTAATTTACATCATTGCACTACTTAATTTAGTTCCCTACATCAATATTTTAACCGCTGTTTTGATCACACTCATATTTGTTTCTGTGGTAATACACGAACTAGCCCACTGCTACATGGCAAAACGTTACGGTATTGGTATTGAAAGAATAGTTCTTCTACCCATCGGCGGTATTTCTGAGATGGAAGAAATTCCCAAGGATCCTTCCAAGGAACTGAGAATTGCCCTTGCAGGTCCTGTTTCCAACCTGATAATCGGAGGAATTTGTTATATTATACTGATCCTGAGCCTGGCTTATATTTCAAAAACCATTCAGGGAGCAATTTACTACTTCATAGTCGTTAATATTCTGCTGGGATTTTTCAACCTCTTACCTGCATTTCCAATGGATGGCGGAAGAATATTAAGGGCTTTTCTTGCTGAAAGAATGAATTTTATAAGTGCAACCAAACTATCTGCCAGCATTGGAAAACAACTGGCAATAATAATGGCAATAATTGGAGTTTTCTTTAATTTTCTTCTTATACTCATAGCCATCTACGTGTATCTCGGTGCTGAAGCAGAATATCAAACTGTTCTGTTGTCAAGCCTCCTTGAAAATGATAGGATCAAAGATGTGATGACAACAGATGTGCACACAGTTCAACCCAACAGCACAGTGCAGGAAACATTGAAGATCATGTTTAAAGAAAGGCACATGGGTTACCCAGTAACAGACGATGGACAGCTAGTTGGAATCGTGACATTCCATGATCTTTCAAAGATCCCAGAGGATGAAAGGGATACACTCATCAAGGACATCATGACCAAGGATCTTGTTGTATCCAATCCTGAAGAAAGTCTGATGGTAACACTTGAAAAACTGAACAGACATAGGATCGGAAGAGTTCCAGTTGTTCTAGAAAACAGACTCGTTGGAATAGTATCTAAAACAGATCTAACCAATATACTTGAGAGAAAGCAAAGTTTGCTTGAAAAAAAGGGAAGCTGAAAGCACATCGATCAAAAAAAATCCAAATAAAAGAAACTAGTTATTGGATACATTACTAAAATATTACTGTAAAAAGGAAATAATTTTGTTGGAGATATTCATGGAAGACGCATGTAGATTTATCATAGATGAAATACTTGCAGGCAAGATTAAAACTAAAAAAGACCTTGAAAGGGTTAAGTTAAAGGCCTGTAGAGACTTCAAATTAATGGAATTTATGAGTAATTCATTGATACTTGAGAAGGCCAGTCCTGAGGAAAGAAAGATCATAGCCCCTGTTATCCGTAAAAAGCCAACCAGAACCATATCAGGTGTTGCTGTTGTAGCTGTTATGTGCAAACCACATAAATGTCCCCATGGAAGGTGCACCTACTGTCCAGAAAGTGAAGTGGCACCTCCAAGTTACACAGGAGAAGAACCAGCAGCACTGAGGGCTAGGATGTATGAATTTGATCCATACATGCAGACCTACAACAGGCTGTTACAACTTGAAAGTATTGGACATCCCCTCGACAAAGTTGAACTCATTGTAATGGGAGGCACATTTCCATCCTACAACATATGTTACCAGGAATGGTTCATTACAAAATGTTTAAGGGCAATGAACGACTTTGGATTGGAAACCCATGACACACGGGTGAAGATCAGGAAAACTGGAGAGTTAAATGTTCCTGAAGACTTCGTGTACCTTAAGGATGTACAAACTGAAAATGAACTGTCCAGTGTCAGATGTGTGGGCATGACCTTTGAAACCAGGCCCGACTACGCAAAACTACAAGATATCGATCGAATGCTTAACATGGGAGTTACAAGGGTTGAACTTGGTGTTCAAACCATATACAACTTTATCTACAGGAGGATTGAAAGGGGTCACAGGGTAGAAGATGCAATCAAATCATCTCAACATCTCAGGGATTCTGGAATCAAGGTAGCATTCCACATGATGCCCGGACTTTTCTCAGACCCGGATCGTGACATGAGAATATTTCACAGGCTCTTTGAAGATGAAAAATTCCGACCAGACATGATCAAAATATACCCATGTCTGGTTACCAAGGGCTCAAAGCTCTACGAACTATGGAAAAATGGGGATTATGAACCCTACAGCACCGAAGATGCTGTGGATTTAATAGTTAAAGTGAAGAAAATACTTCCAAAATGGGTTAGGACCATGAGGATCCAGAGGGACATACCTTCACAGCTTATCGAAGCTGGTGTGAAAAAATCTAACCTTGGAGAACTGGTTTACAACAGACTGGAACAGGAAGGTGTGAACTGTAAATGCATCAGATGCCGCGAAGTTGGACACAAAGCCTCAATGGGAGTGACTCCAGATTTTCACAATGTTGACCTGGTTAAAACAGAGTACAATGCAGCTGGAGGGCGTGAAATATTCCTTTCCCAGGAAGATCTGAGCAAAGACATTTTAATGGGATTTTTAAGGCTGAGAATACCTTCTGAAAATGCCCATAGAGTTGAGATAGATAATAAAACAGCACTAATAAGGGAACTGCATGTCTACGGCCAAATGGCAGAGATTGGACAGAAGAGTGATGAACTGTACCAACACATGGGATTCGGAGAACAACTGCTTCAGGAAGCGGAGAAGGTAGCCTCTGAAGAATTTGACAGGAAAAAACTCCTGATAATCAGTGGTTTAGGGGCTAGAAATTACTACAGAAAATTTGGATACGAATTAGAAGGACCATACATGTCTAAAAAAATTTAATGGAGTAATGGAGTTGGTTTAATATGATGACACCTGAAAAGTTAGCAAAAATGATTGATCATACCAATGTGAAACCCAATGCAAGCACAGAAGATATTAATAAACTGTGTGAAGAAGCATCTGAGTACGATTTTGCATGTGCATGTGTTACACCTGTTAACGTCGCACTTGCAAGTGAACTTTTAAAGGGAACAGATGTTGGCGTGTGTGCAGTCATTGGTTTTCCATTCGGAACATCTAAATCAGAAATTAAAGCATTCGAAGCACTTGTTGCAGTTGAGGATGGTGCAACTGAGCTGGATATGGTCCTGAATATAGGTGCGCTCAAATCAGGTTTGTCCAGTCAGGTTGAGAGGGACATTGAACACGTTGTAGAATCAGCTGAGGGAATGGTTGTCAAGGTCATTATTGAAACTGCTCTTCTAAGCGATGATGAGAAGATCGAAGCATGCATGCTTGCCAAATCTGCAGGGGCAGATTATGTTAAAACCTCCACAGGCGTGGGTTTTCCAGGTGCAAATGCACATGATGTTAAACTTCTTAGGGAAACTGTGGGACAAGAAATGGGTGTAAAGGCTTCAGGCGGTATCAGAACCCTGGGATCTGCCCTGGAAATGATTGAAGCAGGGGCATCTAAAATTGGAACGTCATCAGGACCCTCAATCATGGAAGGTTTCAAAGAATTATGAAACACGGTGAAATTTAAGGATAGCATAAACAAACACTCATGCACTGACAGAATAATTGGTTTATAGGTAAAATCCACGGGGGAACTAACCACCATGAAGATTGAAATAGAAGTGATTGGAAAGGGGAAGGCAGAGGGAGTTTTAGATGATAGAAATCCAGTGACAGCAAAAAAAATATTAGATAACCTTCCATTTGAGGGTGAGGCAAATATTTGGCTTGAAGAAGTTTACTTCGATGCTCCTTTTAAAGAAGAGTATGAAAACCCATCAACCAGTACTTCAAAGGGAGATATATCGTACTGGCCTCCAGGACCTGCTTTCTGCATTTTTTACGGCCAATCTCAGCCCGCATCAGCTGTTAACAACATTGGAAAAATTCTTTCCAATACTGAACTGTTTAAGGAAGTGGAAAATGATGACAAAATTATCATAAGAAAGTTAGAGGATTAAAAAAACTTTTTTGTCATTGTAATCCTATTTTTTCTCGTTTTAAATCCATTTTTATGGTAAAAATCCCTTGCTGGAACATTGTTGTTGGTCAAAAGATGGAAACTTTCGATGTTCTCGAGTTCAGGATGGTTCTCAACATAGCCCATGAGTAACGATCCAATGCCCCGGCCCTGATACCTGGATGATACAAAAAATTCATCGATGAAAAATTCATCACCACTCCACCAGGAACGTGAATGGCCAAAACATGCAGCTAAAAGCTCAGAATTTTGATACACAACATAACCACTGAACACAGGATTTTCTATGAGTTCATTCAGGTATTCTTTGACCCTTGACAGTCTGATCCATTCATCATTCCAGGGTTGTTGTGAAAACACTTCTTTGTAGAGTTTTGCAGAGTTATCAAGGTCCTGTCTGGAAAATTTCTTGAACTCCATTCCATCCCTGTATTTTATAAAATCCTGATTAACAACTTCTAATTTAGAAATAAATCCATCTATAATGATTTCATTTAATAAAAACGAGCCATGTTTTTTGACATGTTCTGTTACTTGAGAATTTGATACGTGCTCCTTAACTGCTGACTTCATAGACATGATCAAAACCACCCCATAGTTTAGTTACTAAACTATTTTTTCTTTGGTTTCTGATCATTTAAAAACTTATCCATGAACAGATCGATCCGGTCCATGATCTCAAAGAAAGAATCAACCTTGTACTGTTCAAGGTTTTTGAAGTAGTTGAAAAATTCGTTTTCAAAATTCTTGTGCAGATCATCCTGAATTTTAAATGCGTTCCTACCATGTCTGGTGAGTGTCAGTTTTACTTCCTTTGCATTTCCATCCATCTTTTCCTTCTTTATCAAGTTCTTTTCATGCAGCTTGTTCACAACCTGTGAAACTGCACCCTTGGTAATTCCAAATTTCTGACTCAAAACAGTGACATTATTGCCAACACCGTTCCCAACTGCATCTAAAATGTGTATCTCACTGGGATAGAGTTTTTTACCTTCTCCAAACTCAATCGGGTTCTTCTCAAACTTCTGAAATTTCTTGTTTACCCTGATGAAATACATCATCATTTCCCTTGTGACTGCTAATTTATCATCCATAGTAAAATCCTATTTTACAGATTTTTTATAGGCTCAATATTCCTGTAGAGAGTGTCCCTCTCAGCTGGAATCCTTCCCATATTTTCGATAACCCTCTGAAAAGTTTCAGGGTTGGTTCTTACACCATGCTGAGCACCTGCAGATTTGGATATGTTTTCTTCACCCAGAGTTCCACCAAGATCATTTGCACCTGCTGTTAAACAAACCTGGGCGAATTTGAAACCCAACTTAACCCATGACACCTGGATGTTTTTGATCAGATCCCCGAACATTAACCTAGCAACAGCATAAACCTTAAGATCCTCAATCCCAGTGGATCCTGGACTTGAAATACCCTTCTGGAATATTGGGGTATTCTTGTGCATGAATGTAAGCGGTACAAACTCTGTGAATCCTCCAGTTCTCATTTGTATCTGTCTTAAAGTGTCTATATGATCCACCCTATCCTTCAAATTCTCGATGTGGCCATACATCATCGTACATGTTGTTGGAATCCCTGTTTTATGAGCAGTTTCAACGACTTCTATCCACTTTGCAGTGTTCATCTTACTTGGACACAGCACCCTTCTCACATCATCGTTCAATATTTCCGCTGCATTTCCAGGAATTGAGTCAAGCCCTGCTTCCTTCAACATCTTCAGTTCTTCAGATAATTCCATATCAGAATTTTCAGCACCGTACAATATCTCCATTGGTGAAAATGCATGTATATAAATGTCAGGAAGTTCTTTTCTAATATCCATGAGCAGTTTTTGATAGTAATAAGCATCTACATCCGGATGTAATCCTCCCTGTATACACACTTCCTTTGCCCCATTATTCCAGGCTGTTTTAGCCCTCTTAACAATTTCTTCGTTTGAAAGGAAGTAGGCTTCACTGCTTGATTCATCACATTTGAATGCACAAAATCCACATGTTCCTGTGCAAACATTTGTAAAGTTAATATTCCAATTCTTTACGTAGGTAACGTTGTTTCCAACAATTTCCTCACGACGCATATCTGCAGCTATTAAAAGTGCTTGAAATTCCCTACCTGTTGAATTAATGAGTTTTAATCCTTCTTCATTAGATATTACTGTTTTTAAGGATTTTTCTAAGATCTCTTCTATATCGCTGTCAATGTTTAACTGCCCAAACATGGAATTTCATATTCAAGTTAGTACCATTAAAAGTTTTGGTTGGATATTGATCTCTTCGACTCGCCTACCATTGTAAAAGTTGTGGCTAAAAATCCAACTAAAACCGATAGTTTTAAAT
>WASR01000318.1 GCA_009712615.1 Methanobacterium sp.
TATCAAAAGTGACCATGATTCGCAGAAAACAAGAAATATGACTTCAATCAATTCCATGGTCCTTGAATGGATGAATATAAATTCAAACCCGATTTTGGGTTTGAAAGCAGATTCAACATGGTTGTATTGAATGTGTGAAAATTGATTCTGGTGATAAAAGTGTACTGGGAAATTTTTTTATCACAAATTTTGATGGTGTATGTAAATTTAGGTGACTTTATATGCCAAAAAGAAAACAGAGGTTGATTATTTTGAAACAAGAAATCTCCAAATTTGACAACTGGTTTAAAAGAGTTCTCTTACGTGAAAAATCAGCTATTTATGCCCATAAAAAAAACGAACTTAACTACAAATTCGATCAGTACCACAGATTTTTAGAAGCCCTAAAGAGCTACGATATGATCACGGTTCAGGATGTTAACCAATCATTGAACGAAATAAACCAAAAACGGATCAAAGAAGAAGAAGACCTTGCTAAAACCATTTGGAAGGAATGAAATGATTAATTACCAGTTTATGGATTGATATAACCTTTATAAATTTTTATACGGGTTAAATAGGATGAAACTAATAACGTGGATGTGAAACATATCAAAAAGTTAATATATTCATTAATATTTTTATTTATCATTGGAATTGTACTGTTTGGGTATTCTCAAATTACAACATCATCCTCAACTTCAAACAGCACTAAATATGTGAATGTTTTGATATATGATGGTACAGGAACCATGTCCAGCAGTGTTAGTGGATTGGAAAACTGTTTAGATGAAATTAACAATAAATCTTCCAATAAAAAGTTCATATATTCCACTGCAGTAGAAATCAATTCTCAAACCCTCGAGGGATACGATGTTTTAATAGTACCTGGAGGCGATGCATCAGAATATATTCAGAATTCTAAAATAGATAACAGTTCAATAAAACAATTTGTATCTGGTGGTAAAGGATATTTGGGCATATGTGCAGGGGCTTTTGCTGCTTCAAATTATGTTGATGGTTACTACAGCGGATGGGGACTTGAGCCAGATGTTACCGCTGAAACAGTAGATTATGAAGGGAGCCTTTCAATATCCACAACCTCCTTTGGAAAACATCTAACCAACAGTTCAGCTGTAACAATCTTCCATGAAAATGGACCTGCATTGTTAACCAACAACACTGAACATATATTATCCACATTTGCAGATAATAACACGGGTTATGAAGGATATGCTGATATGGTTGGTGAGAGTTACGGATCTGGCAGGGTTATACTCAGTGGATCGCATCCAGAGCTTGAACCCGAAAATCAGGAGTTACTACAGAACATGCTCTTGTGGCTTTCAAAAAATTTGGATTGATATCTCCTGGTTGGTATTTGATCTTGCATGATTCCAAAAAAATATTTGGCAGTAACCGAACATTTTATATTCTATGATGATCTATAGTATAACTGTCAAGGTGTCACAAAGACATGACTTGACAGGCTTAGTTAATCATTTGATTAACAAATTTAAAACCAAACTTTATGTTGTCATTTAAAAAAAAATTCATTACGGTGGTGAAAAGCAAATGGTACCAAAATTTGATTTACAGCATTTCTGTTGTGGCCCTAAAGGTTGCGAACTCGAAATTGTTTACGGTGAAATGATAGATGCAGAAGACTAAAAATTAAAACCCTTCCTCCTACTACCCCCCAAAGTATTTCCTTATAAAGGAAGGGTTAATTTTTCATCCTGCACTCATTTTTTTATTTTTTTCTACTATTTTGAAGAGCTATCCAAATTCTGATACCAACCCTTAACAGTACTGCCCCTAAATTTAGGAATTATAAAACTCCTAAACAAAGTTTCCAACATAACCTTGAACATGTATCTGTGCTTCAAAAGATATTTAGGTCTGGTGTAGAATTTAAGGTAAGCACGAGCCAGGTTTCTTTCGATGAGGTCCTTGTTTAAACCAAGCTTTTCATAGTTTAAAATTGGTTTCATAACGGTGTACTTCTCCCAGTTTTCAGTTTTAATCAGATCTTTATCCTTCAGATCATGATATATTGGTGTTCCTGGAAAAGGTGTAAGAATTGAGTACTGACAGTAGTCAGGTTCAAGTTGTATTGAGAACTTGATGGTTTCATTCATGTCCTTCTGGGTTTCCCCTGGATAACCAATAATATAGGATGTTAAAACTTCAAGCCCGGCATTTTTAGCATTTTTAACAGCCGATTCAGCCTGTTTTAGATTAATTCCCTTTTTCATGAGGTTTAAAATTCTCTGGGAACCTGATTCTACGCCGTAGTATATGGTGTTCATACCAGCATTTTTCAGTTTGAACAATAGATCCTGGTTTACCATATCCACCCTTGAGGATGCAACAAAACTCACATCAAGGTTTCTTTCCTTTATCTCATCTGCAATTGATGCGGCCCTGTTCTTGTTTAACATGAAGGTATCGTCCATAAAAGCAATATCATTGAGATGGTAGTTGTATACAAGTTCCTCAATTTCATCCACAACATTTTCCGGACTTCTTGATCTGAATTTCTTTCCCATTATCAGGGAGGATGAACAGTAACCACAGTTATAAACACAGCCCCTGCTTGTGATCATTCCGCCGGACTGACTTTTAGAAATTCCATAGGACTCAAATGGTACAAGATGCCTTGCTGGAAACGGTAAAGAATCCAGGTCCTCTATGAGGGGTCTGGGATTGTTGGTTTTAATGGATCCGGTTTGAGGGTCCCTGTAAACTATTCCCTTAACATCCTCAAGGGATCCACTTGCATCAACCTGATTATTTGCAAGGTCTGCAAAGGTTTCTTCTCCCTCACCCAGCACCACAACATCCAGATCATCGGAATTTTGCATGGTATTTTCCGGTAAAAATGTGGTGTGAGGCCCACCAATAACAGTTAGAACGTTGGGCATGACCTTTTTGATTTCCTCTAAATATTTAAGTGCAGTCTTAATTGTTGATGTGGTGGCTGTGATTCCTATAATTTCTGGATCCAACTTCTCAGCATGATCTGTAACTTCAAAAAATCCCTTCTGCATGAGATCATCATCAAAAATTTCCACTGAATGGTTTTTCTTTTCTAAAGAAGCTGCCAAGTACATCAAATTTAATGGTGGTGTGATAAATCCCAGTCCATTTTTCACGGCATTTTCATCGTACGGGTTAATTAAAAGCACGTCCATAAACAATCTCCCTCCCATTATAAACCCTATATAGATTACTGAATAAAAATTAACGAATTAAAGAAATAAAAACTTGTAAAACAATGGATATTTGAAGATTAAAAAAATTATTATGGATCGGTACAATTGGAAATATAACAATATATTAGGTAGGGCTACATAATAAATCATTCGATCAATAATAACCTATGGCCTAAATAATTAACAGCAAGTCACGGTGTTTATAAAGGGATAAAATCATATCAATTTATCCAGATTGAATGAAACTCTTGGGATCAAATAATAAATCAGGGGGAATATTCATGGGCCTAATTACAGAACAGTACAAGGATTCCAGTAATTTTGTGGCTAGAATTGAGCTTAACAGAAAATTTAGAACTAATCCTCAGCCATTAACAGAGTGGCTTTTTGATCAAATGGATTTTCAGGAAAACTCGAGGATTTTAGAACTTGGATGTGGAAATGCCATTCTATGGAGGACTAACAAGGATAAAATAGGTTCTGGTCAAAAAATTGTTCTGACAGATTTTTCAGAGGGAATGCTTGATGATGCCAAGAAGGTTCTCGGAAGCATCAAGGACAGATTCGAATACAGGGTCATGGATGCTCAAAACATAAACTACCCAGAAAATTCCTTCGACATGATCATAGCAAACCTCATGCTTTACCATGTGCCCAACAGAAAAGAAGCATTTTCACAGATCACCCAGGTTCTAAGAGATGATGGTTCGTTCTACGCAAGTACCTTTGGACAAAACAATATGAAGGAACTAAACGAACTTGTTCAAGAATTTTACCCCAGATTAAATTCACTGGAAACCCTTTCAAACAAATTTGGACTTGAAAACGGAAAATCTCAACTAGAAGATTATTTCGGACAAGTTACAATGGATAAATACCCTGATCATCTAGAAATAACAGATGCTCAACCTGTGATTGAATATTTCCTATCCTTTGCAGGAAATAAATCTGTTTTAAACCCTGACAAAGTAGATGCAATGAAAAATCGTATCAATGAAATTATCGAATCTGAGGGTTGTATGACTGTAACCAAGGAAACAGGACTCTTTACAGCAAGGGATCCAATTAAATAATTCTCTTTTTAGAAACTACTTTTTTTTAGAATTCTAGGTTAGGTCGGTGTAACGTTTGAAGAGATCTGTTTCATGGGCCACTTCCAAACCATTAAATATTAACTGGATATCAGAGTAGATCCAGTTTATGAGCTGGGCTAAATCATCAGACTCTTCATTGATTGCAGTCAAATTAATGTCTAAAACTTTACCACTGTCCCAGTTGAGGCTGAGTTCCCTGAGTTCCATCAACGAGTCTAGGATAAGGGTGCCTTGAACTTCTTTATTCGAAATATTATTGGATTTATCACTCACAACTGCTGCCAAGGCTGTTAAATCGGCTGTTAATTTGATATTCATGGATAAAAGATTTTGATAAATGCTTAAATCAGAATTTACGTTGTTAAATGTGTCTTCTAATTTTTTGATTCCGGCTTCGAGGTTGTTTTCTTGAAGCATGTAATTTTGGAGCTTGGCCTTTGCTTGGTTTTTATCGAAGTTGTTCTGTGTAGCATTAACCATCTCAATGCAGTAATCCAGGTTGGCGTCCATGGTTTTTGTCAACAGTTCCGGAAGGTTGATACTGATCCTGCTTGGTAGAATGACGTAGGCACATATGAATGCTATGACACCTCCAATGCTTATGTCCACGATTCTTGAAATTGCGTTGCCATAAACAGTTCCAGTGGGCCACACAAGCACTATGAAAACTGTCATGGCCATCACAGAAAGACCCATATATGTGGGGTAGAATGCTCTAAACAAGAAAAGCATTAGAACTGCAAACCAGACCAGTACGTAATGTGGAAATAAGAATCCAAGTATTATGGCCAATATGATTGCAATGAAATTAAATCCTACCCTTTGAATGAGGTTATCAATGGTGCTTGTGATGTCAGGTTTGAGGATGATAAGAATTCCCATGGTTATCCAGATAGCACTCCTTTCACGAGTTAAATAGATAAATATGAGACCAACTGTCATGGCAAGTGTGAATCTGACAGCATGCCTCATGTACATATTTTCCAGATTGAAATTTGCATTAATAACTTCCTTAAAAGATTTTTCATTGGTTCTAATTGTTTTATGTCCCTTTTCAGGATTCTGATTTAACAGGGAGTTGCAGTAGTTTAGTATCTTTTTGATGTTCATACTTAGCTGTATGATCTGCTCGTTTCTAACCTCCTTTGCCCCTGTATCAATCTTTAAGTCATAAGAATTCATGATTTCATCATCAACAGAACCTTTCATCGATTGAAAATTTTCTCCAATCCTGTTTGAAACATCGTCTGTCAATTCAAGATATTTTTTGAAGTATTTTTGATCGTGTGGATTGAGCCGGGCTACAATGAGTTCAGAGTAACTTCTCAATATTTTATAGTAACCACCGAACTTGAAGAATTCATAGTAAACAGAATTTAATGAAATTCCAGAGAGTATATGCATGTTTGCAATCACGTTTTGAAGGTTTGATTGTGAATTGAAACCAACTGAAACAATCTCGCGAATTTTCCTTTTTTCCATCCAAAGTTTGGGAATTAGTAATGTCGATGCCACAAGGTAGGCCAGAGTTGTATAGGATATCCATTCAATGGGAGTTGATTCAGGATTAACAATCAAAACAGCTACAAAGTAGGTTAAAAAGAATGAAAATCCGATTGCACCTTCCACATTACCAAAAATGTACATGGAAATACTGAAAAATGCCCAAAGTACCGAGAAAATTATGAAAGCCGCTAAATTATGTACAGATAATGAAACACAGAGAAACGCAAGGGTGGTCATAATAAAACCCAACAAACCCAAAATTGCCACCTTCTTAATGGGCATGCTAATGTCAATGATGATTGTGGCGAGGAGTGTAACCATGATAATGGCTTCCATACCATTGTTAAATTTTAAAAGAGTAGCTAGTAAAGCAGCAACAACCATTAAAATAATAGCTTTTAGGGCAGGATACCAGTTAACAGTTCCTGTAGGCTTGGAAAGCCTTTCAAATCTGCTAAATATACCTTTTTTCTCCAATTATAAATTCCCCTTGGATAATAATTATGAACCAATAAATTTGTTGTATATCTATGAATTTCCCCTAATATCTCTTTTTTCAAATTCAACACCAAAAATTAGTACTCAAATTGGGCACATTTGAAAAGCAATAGGACTGGAAAATTAAATCATTCTTACTTGATAAATCATGCATAAAAATGATTTTAAATGATTTAGGGACCATTTTAAAAACTATTATTAGCTTCTGGTAACATAGTATACAGTAAGAATTTTTTGGAGATAAACCAATGAAGAGGGATGTTATAAAGATAAATGAAGATAAGTGTACTGGATGTGGGGACTGTATTCCTGGTTGTCCTGAAGGTGCCCTTCAAGTTGTTGATGGTAAGGCAAGACTCATAAGTGACCTTTTCTGCGATGGATTGGGGGCCTGTATTGGTACATGTCCACAGGGTGCCATTGAAATTGAGCAGAGAGAAGCAGAGGAATACGATGAAAGAAAGGTCATGGAAAACATAATTAAAGGTGGAAAAAATGTTATTAAAGCCCATTTACAACATTTAAATGATCATGGCCAGAAAAAATACTTGAACCAGGCAATTAATCTTCTTGAAAAGAGGAATATTCCTGTCCCTGACTATGAACACGAGAAAACCTTTGCCTGTGAATGTCCGGGTTCCAAGGAAATGGAACTTGAAGTTTCGAATGAAACATCAGCACCTGCACAAAGCTCCAGACCAGAGCTAAGAAACTGGCCCATACAGCTTCAGCTTTTAAATCCCAACGCACCCTATCTTAAAAATGCTGATCTCTTGATAGCTGCAGATTGTGTTCCATTTGCATATCCAAATTTCAATCAAGAATTTTTAAAGGGAAAAATCCTCATCATACTCTGCCCAAAACTCGATAAAACCATCGAAGAATACATTGACAAACTTGCTGAGATTTTCAAGATCCAAGACATAAATTCAATATCCATTGTGCACATGGAAGTTCCATGCTGTTCAGGAATAGAAGTAATAGTGAAAAGAGCATTGAATAAAGCCAATAAGGACATAAAAATCGAGAATTACACCATATCCATCAATGGAGAAGTGATTTAAAACATTTGAATTGAAGGAAACTCTTAAATACATTTTTTTTTCAACAATGAGTTTAATATTTAATTATTGGATTTATCCGTTGTTCCAATA
>WASR01000179.1 GCA_009712615.1 Methanobacterium sp.
GCCCGCCCACCGCCCGGCGGCCTCGACAGCCAATCGCCCAAAGCCACGGATGAGGCCGGCCCGCGGGGCTACGACGCCGGCAAAAAGGTCAAGGGTCGCAAGCGGCATATCATCACCGATACCGAGGGCCACTTGGTCGGGCTGACGGTGCACACCGCTGACATCCAGGATCGAGATGGAACGGTCGGCGTCATCGCTTCCATTCGCCGGCTGTACCAGTGGCTGCGCCATTTGTTTGCCGACGGCGGCTATGCCGGAGAAAAACTGACGGATGCGCTGGCCGATCTCGGCACATGGACCATCGAAATCATCAAGCGCTCGGATGCGGCCAAAGGCTTCGAGGTGCCGCCGCGACGGTGGGTTGTGGAGCGGACTTTTGCCTGGCTGAGCCGCTGCCGCCGGCTCGCGAAAGATTTCGAAGAGACCATCGCCAGCGCCGAGGCGTGGATATTCATCGCGTCGATCCGCCTCATGGTGCGTAGGATGGCGAGGCCGCGTCACGCGTAATCCGAGTTTCGAGTTAGGCTCTTAACCTCCAAATAACATAAATAAATATGTGAAAATATCACGCTATTTCCGTAATTATTTATGGTATAAGTCATTTATTCAAAATTTAAACAATATTAAATTCACATTTACATTAAATTTATTCAATAAATATTTTATTATAATTTAAAATTATTGGTCAATTATTTATTATTTATAATAAATATTATTTATGCCGATGACGTTTTTTTGTGTGAGTCGGAATGTATTTGGCGATTATATACCGTATGGAATTTGTGGCAATTTGGAATCATTTTTAGCGTTGCAATTTCAGACGCTGGCGCTACACTTAAAAATAGAAAAATTTAAAAAAAACCACTTAAAATAGGCGATGTAGGGCTCTAGCTAAAGGAGTAGTGCCAATGTCCTCAGATATTTCGCGGGTGCCTCATGGAGTTAACGCGTCGCACAGCGATCCAACGATGAACGACGAGTTAGACCTAGAAATCCTTCTTGAAAATAATATGGAAATATTGAATGACGCCCATGACTCAAGCCATTCTTCTCACATAGATTAGTAAAGGACGCCACAGAATTTATTTATCATATTCTGTGGCGATTCCTCGGAGGTGCCATATGTTCGACAAAATTATAAATAATTTCACGATAATATTGAAAATATCAGAAAAATGTAACTTAGCTTGCCCAGATTGTTATTTTTTTTTCCATGGTGATGAGTCCCATTTGAGACGTCCTGTAATAATTCGAGAGGATGTTGTTCACGGAGTGGGGCGTTTTCTGATGGAAGCGGCAAGGGAACAAGGATTACGAAAGGTTGTTATAGGCTTTCATGGAGGAGAACCGCTGCTAATTAAAAAAGAGTTTTTCGCTGAAATTTGTAAATTACTTAAGCATTATTCAAATATCGTGCAGTTGGAATTAAAATTAAATATCCAGACAAATGGAACGTTAATTGATAATGAATGGATAGATATTTTTTCTGAAGAGGATGTTCAAGTTGGTATAAGTTTAGATGGACCTAAATTTCACAATGATCGCACAAGACCAAAAGTTAACGGTAAGTCATCGTATGATGACACACTAAGAGGATGGAGTTTAATTCAAAAAGCTGTTTCAGAAAAGAGAATAAAACCATCTGGTATACTTGGTGTTGCCAGTCCATATCTTGATGGCGGTGAGACATATGGGCACTTTAGAGATGTATTTGGGGCTACTAGTGTAAATTTTGTTCTTCCTGCTTACTGTCATGATACCCACCCTGGCGCGGACTATATCGATGGTGTGAGGTATTTTATGATGGGTGTATATTTAGAATGGAAAAAACGAAAGGACTATGGGATTAGACTGAGATTTGTGAACTCGATTATGCGTCATATTCTTCTTGAAACTGCAGATGAAGAACGGATGTTTATTAGTGACGTTAGAAATCAAATATCTATCTCGTCTGATGGCGAAATAGGGCCAGAAGATGTTTTGAGAAGCACACATTCAGATTTTAGAAACAGTGGAATCTACATACAAAATTCAAATTTAAAAGAAATTTTTGCTCATCCAATGTGGTTATCCTTCGGCGATGGCATGACAAAAATTCCGGATGATTGCATGCCCTGTAAATGGAAAAATGTTTGTCGTGGCGGACGTCCTTGGCATCGATTTTCTTTTGAAAATAAATTCAATAATAAATCATTGTATTGTGATTTTTTTTATCAAATAAATGAGTTAATTTTTTCGGATTTGCTGAAAAGTGGAGCGGACATTGCAAAGTTAAATAGTAATATTGGTTATCTATAGTTATATGGTGATTTCAGTAAATGGAGATTAAATGATGAAAACTGGAGTAAACTTATCACATATTAAATTTAACAATTTGTTTTCAAATGAAGAATGCGACAATATTATTGAACTTCTTTCAAAAAAACCATTTAAAGAAGGATTAGTCGCAAAAAAAAACGATGAAGTTGCGACGATATTTTCGATGGATTGGACAAAACGAAAAGTTCAAACATCTTATCACGAAATTTCTAAAGAAAATAAATGGATATTCGACAGAATGGATCTGTTATTCAAAATTTCGAATAAAAGATTTAAATTTGATATAGATCGTACGAAAGAGCAATTAAAATTTATAAAATATGACACAGGCTCTCATTTTTCTCAGTGGCATACAGACACAGGGGAGTTTTATGCAAATTTGAGAAAGCTTTCAATGTCTGTTTCTCTCTCTGCTATGGAGGATTACGATGGCGGAAATCTGGAAATTGCCCCAACAGAGATCGGAGATATTCTTAGAGTCGCCCGCGGTGGGGCTGTCGTCTTCCCATCATTCCGACATCACCGGGTTACAGAGGTCACAAGAGGTATTCGGTACGTATTGGTAAACTGGATCAGTGGGCCATGCTTTCGGTAAAAAATAGTTTCTATGAATTATTATCTGCAATCTAATGCGTGTATCATGAAAAAGTCACGTTCAGATAACACTCAATATCCAACTTATAAAGGGGTACCACCACGCGCTCTTTTCATGTTTGTATTTTTTTACGTTAAAAACCATGCGGTCGTGTTATTTTTATTTTTTTTAATCGGAGCTATATCAGCGGTTATAGATATATCCATGCCGGTTATTCTAGGAAAAATTATAGGAATTATCCACGAATCTTCAATAATTTCAGATAGAGAATTTATCATAAATAATCATAAAGATGTGTTTTTTGCGTCTATAATTATCGTAATTATCGTGCGACCTGTCGCTGGAATAGTGCAAAACATATTAAATAATCAATATATCACACCAATGCTTATGCATAGAGTTAGGTGGAGTTCTCATATCAACGTCAGCGGACAAAAAATTAACTTTTTTGATGATAATCTTGTTGGAAAAACAGTTAGTAGAGTGATTCAGATCGGTCCTGCCGTTAGAGAAACGATAATTTGCACGATTAATTCCATATGGCACATCATATTTTACGAAATATGTGCACTACTAATGGCTGCTTCTCTAAAATGGCAATTCTGTATCCCTCTCTTAGGATGGTTTTTATCGTATAGCGTTATTCTTTATTATTTTATTCCTAAATTGAAAGAACAATCAAGAAATACATCAGAGATAAAATCTTACTTGCATGGCGTTTTATCTGATTATTATACAAATATCCATTTGATAAAATCGTTTTGTAATAAAATAACGGAAGATAAAAATGTGATGTCATTTTTAGTTGCGTATACGAAAAATTTCAAAAAACAATTGTGTATTAGTACAAAATTTTCAATTACATTGTCTTTATTAAATTGTATATTCCTAGTAACTGTTGGTATTATTTCTATTTTTCAGTGGGAAAATAATATAATTGATGCAGCGATCGTTGCAACTATGTTTCCAATTGCATGGCAATTGACAACACATGCTGCTTGGATCAACCAAAATGTCACATCTATATTCGAATCTATTGGAGTTATACAAGACGCTATTCCAACTTTAACGAATTCTGATTTGGCTGCTACAGCCGAATTACCGTGTTTATCGCGTCAATGCGATGGTGAAATCGTATTTTCCAATATATATTTTAGATATAAAAATAACACAGAAATGGTTCTTAATGATATTAATTTTAATATTGGGTCAGGAGAGAAAGTTGGTATCATTGGACCGTCAGGATCCGGAAAATCAACGATAATAAAGTTACTACTTCGTTATTATTCACCAATATCAGGAAGTGTATTTCTGAGCGGCGCTGACTTATCAAACGCAAATGTCAACGAAATTTTAAATAAAATATCAGTTGTTAGTCAGGATTTGCACCTATTACATAGATCTGTTAGAGATAATATTTGCTTTGGATCACAATATGTCTCAGAGAATGATATGTATAACGCAGCTGAAAAATCAAAATCATTAGATTTTATTTTAAAGTTAGAAGATACTAGCGGTCGCCATGGGTTTGACGCATATATCGGAGATGGGGGAGTTCAGTTATCTAGAGGTGAGAGGCAGAGAATAGCAATTGCACGTGCCTTAGTTCATAATTCTCCAATTTTGCTTCTTGATGAAGCAACATCATCTATAGATATAAATTTTGAATACGACATAAATAATTATTTATTCAGAGAAATTAAAAATAAAACCATGTTAGTAATTTCGCATCGCCTATCATGCGTCAACTTTTTGGACAGAATAATTTTGATCAACAATGGGCGTATTATTGAAAATGGAACGCACACGGAACTTCTAGATAAAAATGAATGGTATGCTAATCTGTGGAAAAAACATATAGGTGCTATATAAAAAGCGTCGAAACGATGATTGCTGTGTTAGATTATATTTCTGGTAGGTGAAATATACGATGCGAATTCCGATAAATCTGTCAGAAAGGTACTGGGAGCCTTTATTTTGGTAATTGGTAGCGGCACGGAGTTTGATGATGCGGGGTTTAGTTTTGGCTGCGTTTGGTCAGTTAACCGACCAGCCTTCAATGGTGTTGAATCGTGAACGCGATGTATGGAAGGAAAGGGAAGTGGAATGGCTATGCATTCCATCCGGTGACTTTTGGGGCCTATGAAGGCCGTAGTTATAGAAGATCAGATGAACGGTCTTATCGAATTGAGTATTTTCCTAGATCGTGTTCTATAAACGAATAAAATTCTGTTGATATTACCGATGCATACTTGGTTTTGTTTCAACGGGTGTCTGGATGGGCCATCAAGGGCCTCTGGATCTTACTTTTGTCGTCGAGCGACCGCACGGTAGCGTGGCCAATGGGTGTTGATCTTACCGATGAGGGGGGCTCATAGGTGAGCGACGATGTGGGAATGTGATGAGGATCGAGGCCTTATGTCACTCAGATACACTGGAACGAACGCAAGCTTTTGCCAGTCTCCTCGACCGCTATCCTATCGGTCCGATGGTTCGTTTCTCCGCGGTTTGGCTAAGGCAGGTCGAATAACCTTGGGGATGACGTCGGGGATTAAATTTGACGTCTTCGATTAAAAATCTGATCGAGTGAACTTATATAAAAAAGCACAATAATTTTTGTTATTATATATAAGTTGGCATGAATTGTGAGGTATATCGTGAGCATCTATGATAGAATTAACGGTTTTTCATCGCCAAATTTAATATATAAAGATCTATATAGAAAATATCCCGTAATTTTGCAAAATTCACTTTTCAAAAAAATATGTTCAAATTATCGCCATAAAACGGTAAACGTTGATTTAATTAACAAAATAGAAATTTCTTTGTCAAAATTAACAGCTTCCAGATGGTCTGCAAGCCTTGGAGAGTCTATTCGCTATTTAAGCGACGGAAACTATCCGAGTTCTATTATTCAGTTTGCACTAGCTTTGTCAGAAAATGGAGATATGGATGAATGGCACAGTGATATTGTTGAAAATGCATTCCTAATGTTTTCCGGTATAGTTTTTTGTGCTAAAAAATATATTGCATTTTCTCAGGATGAAACATCTTGTTCTATTGAAACCCAAGGCGCTCATTTATGTTTTGAAAAATATTCAAGTGGATGGAAATATGTGTCTCAATTCGATAATTCATCAATTGATAACGTTTTCTTAATTAATTTTGGAGGTGGCGTAATTTATTTGCGTGGTGTCGATTACGTCTCGAATTGCAGAGACCGAAAAGAATCGATCTTTCGATCACCAAATCCGGACGATCAGAAAAGTATTTTTTTAAATTCAAACGAATTGAATGCAATAAGCGGAGCGTTGAAGTGTATTGAAGATATTTCTCCTGCATATACGACATGGGTTCATTTTGGGGTAAATTTAATTTCTATGAATGTCAGTCATAATGATATGAAAAATAGAAATTATTTTAGCAGTTCTAGTAATCCTCTTTTGCCTGGTCACATTTATATTGACTTTGGTGGTAACGATGAATTTGCTATTAGCCACCCATGGATAGTAGCCGAACAAATAATTCACGAGTCATCTCATCAATATTATCATCAAATTTTGCTATCTGTCAAAACATTTTTTGGCAATGATAAAAAATTATACATGTCTTCTTTTACAAATACGTTACGTCCAATTGGGAAAATATTGTTGGCATATCATGCAGCAGCAAATATTGTTGCATGGTATTTGGAGGCGTCTAATAAATACCCTAATTATGTCGATTTATATTATTCTAGAATTGAACAGCAAACGAAAAAAGCTATGGATCTGCTTGATAAGATTATGGAGACTGATGATGTTACAGAATATGGAAAATATATTGTATCAAATTTATCGGAAATAGCGTTTAAAAATAACTTTTGATATTAGGCTGCAAACTCATAAAGGGAATTCCCAGAGATTCGTTTTTATGATTCAAAGGCTTCAGAATTTCAGGAGCTTTTGATGACCAGTCGTCGCTATGAGTTGACCGATTACGAATGGTCGATCATTCAGCCGCTGTTGCCGAATAAGCCTCGCGGGGTACTGCGCGTCGATGACCGTCGGGTGTTGAACGGTATTCTTTGGCGGTTCCGGACCGGTTCGCCGTGGGCGGAAATCCCCGAGCGCTACGGCCCTCCGACGACTTGCTACAACCGGTTTGTCCGTTGGCGGAAAGCCGGGGTCTGGCACCGGCTTTTGGAAGAAGTATCAAAGGCTTTCGACGGCGACATCATCATGATCGACTCGACCTGTGTCCGTGTTCACCAGCACGGAGCCACGGGAAAAAAGGGAGGCTCGACGATGGCGGCATGGGACGTTCCCGTGGGGGTCTTACCACCAAAATCCACGCACTGGTCGATGCAGAAGGTCGCCCTGTTTGTCTTGAGACTGACCGGCGGGCAAGTCCACGACAGCCTCGAATCCGAAGGTCTGCTGGAGGACATGGACGACGGCGCCATCCTGCTGGCCGACAAAGGCTATGCCCGCAACGCCCTCCGCTCCATCGCTAGGGAACAGAAGCCATGGGCCAATATTCCGCCGCGCGCC
>WASR01000098.1:0-6976 GCA_009712615.1 Methanobacterium sp.
AAAAAACTTGTTGAGAAATGAGTAGTAAATTTTTTTATTGATTTTTTTATCATCAATTTTCACATAAAAAAAAAAGAAGATTGGGGATGGATGAATAATTTCATCCAGTTTTATGTTATATTTATTATACTCTGTTTTTTTGTACTCTGTTGTATCAGGTTTTTTCTGATTTTAGTCTGGATTTTGAGAACAGGTACACTCCTATGACAAACAGTATGGCTGTGAGTGCTATTGCAGCCATCATATTGTAGATTATGCTGTTTAAGCCTCCTCCATTGGTTAAAACTGTTCTGAGTGCTGTTGCAATCTGGTACCATGGTAAGATGGAGTAGATTTGGACTGGTTGGCCCATGAAAGTTCCTATAACTACCTGTGGCAGTTGGAAGAATGCTCCAACAAGGAAGCTCACAGGTACAGCTATCAGTGTTCCAAGTTGACTTGCCTGTGGTGGATTTTTAGCAAATGATGCTATGATCATACCAAGGGATATTGAAGCCACACCCCCTATAACACCGATTACTGCTGCTAATATTATGCTGTTAAATCCTCCCTGCCAGTGGAATCCGAACAGTATTGCAACTCCGAGGAGTATGATGATCTGTGCACCTGCAACAAGGGACCATGGTAAAAGTCCTCCAAAGAGGTAGTCGAAGGATGTCATCTCAGAAAGTTTGAGTCTTCTGAGTGTTCCACTCTCAACTTCCTTGGTTAACATTGCTGCAACACTGGTTGATAGCAACAGAATTGCGAACACCATCATTCCAGGAGCAATGTAATCGAATGCTGTGAAGGATTGTGTTCCGGGAATACCTTCAACACTGGTCTGGATAAATTGTTGCGGCTCTACACCACCCAGGGCACCTATAACACCGTCTTGATAAGATCCCACAGCACCTGTTAAAATGCTCAGCGATGTTCCAAATCCACTGTAGCCCTTATCACCTCTGATAATGAGTTTGCTTGTGACGTTGTTTGATGAACTGTTTATAGTCGCAGCTCCTGCCGAACCAGTTCCCTGAACAGTTTGTGCCATGTCCCACATTGATTGGGAGAAACCTGCGGGTATGATTAATTCCAGATCCACATTTCTCTGCTTCACCAGGTTAGTTGCATTGTCCTCTGTTGTTTCTGTGATGTTGAAAAGGTTAACATCGGTGTCCTGGTACTTGAGACCTTTCATTGTGTCTGTGAAGTTGTCACCGTAGTTCACTGTTGTTCCGTTTGGCAGCGTTACACCGTTATCAAGGTTTACGACTGCTATGTTATTTGGTTGATTGTCTTGGCCCATTGTTCCAAATGCAAAGCTGAATATGAGCATGAAAAATATTGGTAGGAGCAGTATGAAGAATAATCCCCTTCTATCCCTCAGTAGTTCTTTTAAATCCTTTGAAGCTATACTCATGAATTTCATTTTTTTCACTCCCTGAGTCCTGTTCCTGTGAGTTCAATGAAAACATCTTCCAGGGTGTTCTGTCTGACAGATAGATCCTCTATTTGAATATTGGATTTTTCAAGTTCCGCCACTATTTTTGGCAGTTTTCCAACTGCATTGAAAGCCCTTAAATTTATCTTTCCATCCACATCAAGGACAGATATCGTGTCTTCAAGTGTTTCAAGGTAATTCATCACATATTTTTTACTCTCTTTATCTGGAATGGTTAATTCGATGATATCTCCTTCTCCTATTTCTTTCTTGAGATTCTCGGGTGTGTCAAGTTTAAGGAGATTCCCATGGTCAATGATGGCCACCCTGTCACTCAACCTGTCTGCCTCGTCCATGAGGTGTGTAGTCAGGATCACTGTTTTGTGATCATCATCCCTCAGGGATCGGATGTAACTCCAGAGAACCCTTCTTGACTGTGGATCTAATCCTTCGGATGGTTCATCAAGCAGAACAATTTCAGGTTCATGGATAACTGCCATGGCCAGGTTTAAACGACGCTTCATACCACCACTTAAATTTGAAACCCTTGTATCCGCCTTTTCAGTCAGGTACAAATCCTTCAAAAGCTTATCAATTCTCTTGGCAAGAATGTCCTTGGGTACGGTGTACATGTCTCCCATTAGCTTTAAATTTTCCTTACAGGTCAGGTTTTCCCAGAGAACCAGTTCCTGGGGACATATTCCAATGGTTTTTTTGTCCATTTCTTCGACATTACTGTTGTTCACCAGTACACTGCCACTCGAGGGGCTTAAAAGACCCACCATCATGTTTATTGAGGTGGTTTTACCAGCACCGTTTGGACCTAAAAAACCAAATACTTCCCCCTTCTTTATCTTTAAATTTAAATTATCAACAGCCAGAAAGACACCGAATTTTTTGGTGAGATTCTGGGCTTCCATTACATATCCGTCCATTTAGATACCTCTTCATTAATTTTTATTTACTATTGAAACTGAATAGCATTTTATTTCATGAAACTGGATTATTTTACGAAGCTCGGGCATTATCTGTCCAGTAACCTCGGAAACAACTTTGCTCTGATCACCTGTAGAACCAGTGAAACCAGATACACAACTCCACAAACCAGTAGGAATACGTTGATTGAAATGTTTTGAAAGACCAGCTGGAGCACAATTCCTATCACAGAAGCCACCACAATGAAATATAGGGTGAATTTAGCCAGATATCTCAATCCATCCTTTATATTATCCGAATTTGCTTTCTCTTCAGGATACATGGCAGCCAATTCATCAGCAGTACCCATTCTCAAAATTATTTCTCGAATTATATTATCATCGACTGGAACATTCTTTTCCTCTGCTAGGGCATCTGCACTGTCTAAAATATGTGCATTTAACTCTCGAGTAACTTCTTCTCGTTGTTTTGAGCCCATATTCTTGGTTACTTTCTTAACATATTTGTTGATAAGATCATTGTGCATTGTTTAACGCTCCTTTATCTTGAATGTTAGATTCAAGCTGTTTTACTGTGTCAATTAGAGTTTTAAATGTATTTAACCAGCTCATTCTTATTTCTATACCCAGATCTGTAATTACATAATATTTACGTGGTCTTGGACCACCAGTTTCCCAGCGGCTCGTAAGTAATTCATCCCCTTCAAGACGCCTGAGAAGAGGGTATAAAGTGCCTTCTTCAACTTTTAATCCGGATTCATTGAGGTTTTTAATTATTTCATAGCCGTATTTTTCGTTATCCAAAAGACAAATTACAGCCAGCTGCATAACACCTCTCCTCATTTCAATTTCAAATTTTTCAAAGACTTGCTTCATAGTCAACCTCACATTATAATATAATACACATATTTGTATCACGCACTATACTGTGTGACACAATGCATATAAAGTTTCTGTCAACTAGCTATGCTTTTTTATGGACCATTTTCAAAAAAACTATAAAACTTCCAAACAACAAATAATAATGTGGTTGTATTAAGATGTAACTAAGTGCAATAGATTTTTAGGACTCGATTTTTAGTATTACTGTTTGTGGAGGAATAAAGACATGAAATTCAATGAATTGGTTAATAAAGAAGTGATCGACCAAATGGGTAACGTCCTAGGGAAAGTAAAAAACATTGAATGGGATGCTGAGAGTAAAGAAGTAATAAATATAGAAATTAGCAGCGGAGGGTTTAAAGATGCACTTGGAATGTCAGATCATCAAATATTACCCTACGACAGCATTGAAAGCATAGGCGATAAAGTACTATTAAAGAAACAGATCCTTGAACCGGTTAAAACACCTGAAAAGGAAGAAGAAACAGATAATTTGGACTTTTACAGCCTGTAATATCATATAATATTTCTAATTTTTTTTAAGGCATGGACCAAAAAAAAACAGTATTATTGTAGGTCCAAGCCTGAAGCTTAGGATTTAATGGTTTAATGTAATTTACCTATAAATACTCCCAGGTACAGGATTGTTACCTGCAGGAGGTAGATTGGCAGATAAAAGTTGTAGTGTTTGTTGTGTAGCTTTAAAAATTTCAAATTCACTTCTATTTCCATTTTAACCTTCTTAATAACAGCAGAGCTTCTCTTTTTTCTTGACACTCCTTCTTTATGCCATATTCGTGAACTGTGGACGTTAACTATTTTGTAGCCCAACTCTTTCAGGTTGATGCACAAGTCAATGTCCTCGTTTCCAAAAAAGAGCTGGTTGTTCAGGTACTTGATTGGAACTTCCCTGGTTTTTATCATCATGGCTGCACCTGAAACCCAGTCACATTCCTGGTTTCCTGGTTTCACAGTCTGGTTTTTGTCAACCATATCGTAGTAGCCAGGATAGTGTTTGATGTTCACTATTCCACAGATATTTGATGGAACATCTGTTCTTCCTTCATGGTCGTAGTAATAGATCACTGGACCCACCACTCCAATTTTTTCATCCTTCTCTGCAACATCCACCAGCTTGTTTAAAAAGTCGTGTTCAACCACAGTGTCGTTGTTTAGAAGCATTATGTAATCAGGGTTGGATCGTAGTGCAATTTTTATTGCTATGTTGTTTCCCTCTGCAAATCCGTAGTTCTCATTATTTTTTAGGATGTAAAGATTTCTAGTTTCCACACCCTCTGATGTTTCCACCTGATTGTACCTGTCCTCTGAATATTCTAAATATTTAATGGGTTTGTTATCATGATTGTAGCTGAAAAACTTAGATTCTACCTTCAATTGACCATCCAGGTACTCGTGAATCTTATTGATTGATTCATCCTTGGAATCGTTGTCAACTATCAGCACATCAAAATTTGGATAATCTATCTGATACAAAGATTCCAAACATTCTATTGTATCTTCCCAACCATTCCAGTTGAGTATTATAATTTTAACTTTAGGATTCATGTTTAATCACTAGAATTCAAATATTTTATTCAGGTTATTAACTATCTCTACTTGTTTAGATAGTTTCATCGATTTTTTGGTTTAAATTTTTAAAACAGGGCTTTCACTCTGTTTTTAGCACCAGAGTATATTTTGTTGGTGAGCCAGAATCTTCTTTTTTCGATTACCACAGGGTACCTTGTGTTCCAATTTGAGACTGTGGTGGGTATTGTTCTGTAGTTCTTTTTATATTTTTTAAACAGTTTGCCAAGGGTTCTGTAGTACTCTTCAGCAAAGGGATCTCCCGAGGATTTGTGGATGATGGGCAGGGGAATTACATAGACATCCAATCCCATTTCATCCATCATGAGACAGTAATCCACACCGTAAAGATGCCATCCATCACATGTTGCTTCATCAAATTTTCTTTCATTGAAAACTTTTTTTGGAACCACCATTAGGCATTCATCGAGTGTCTGAACCCTGATTGGTTTATCTATTTCCTTACCTGCCCGGTGTGGTTGGTCGCCGTGTTTAACATTGGTGATGACTTCTGGGTTTTTATCGGATTTACCAGCTATTCCAGCGGCTCCCAGATTTTTCAGGTTTGATAAAATTTTTTTCAGCTCAGACAGCCAAGTATCGGATTCCATGAGTACATCCTGATGTGCAAATATTATGTACTCTCCACTTGCCTTTTCTCCACCATAGTTCAGTGCTTGGGCTGCAGATTTAAAATCTGTTTTACTATCCTCAACCACTATGAGTTCGTAGGTTTCACTCTGGTTTTTGAGTCCCTCAAGGAGGTAGTTGTCAAGCACTGTTTTGTTGTTGCATGTGCATACTATGGAGATCATTTTGTTGTTTCACCCTTGATTTTAGTTTGATTTCTGTGTTTTAATGGCATTTTCCAGGTGTTTCTCTATTCTTTCACCTGCGTGTTCCAGTGTCCAGAACCTTTCCACTTCGTTTATGGAATTTTTACCCATTTCATGGAGCTTTGTTTTGTTGTTCAGTGTTTGTGTTACTGCATCTGCAAATTTTTGTGGGTCGCGTTCAACCAGCACTCCTGTTTTGTTTTCGAGCACAGTTTCCCGGACCCCACCTTCCTTTACACCTATTACTGGTGTTCCACATCCCATTGATTCTATTGGAACCAATCCAAATGGTTCGAGGTAAGGTGCATAGAGAACCAGTTTGGATGTGTTGTAGAGCTCCACAAGCTTCTCATCATCCACCATGTCCATAATTTCCAGGTTTACACCCAGTTTATTTGCAAGGTTCACAATGTAATTTTTCCATTCATTAATTGAGTGATTGGCAGCTATAATGAGTTTAGGTCTTGATTCTGGTTTTATCAGGCTTAAAGATTCTATTAAAAAATCATACCCCTTGGTTGGGGTTATTGTGCCAACAGAGAGTACATGGTCCTCAACTGGAAGGTTCATGTTCCGGAATATGGTAGTATCTATTCCAAGATATGATACATAGGAGTTAAGTCCGTAACCTTTGAGTATTGATTCCCTTGAGTAATAGGAGTTTGCGATTATGTACTTGGCGTACTGGGCATTTTGTATGTCTATTTTTTGATCTCTATTGTCGGAGTAATTGAATATTGCTTCCTTTATTTTGTTGGGTTGGTTTTCCACCATTTTTTCCAATTTTGTTAAGATGGCTTCGTCCCTGGTTGGTTGCTGACAGTAGTAAACAGTTGGTTTATTTATGTACTTGAGAAAGAATGGGGATAATGTGTACTGATCCTGCTCACAGAGCACAACATCATGATCAGAATTGTTGATATTTCCTGCAATATCCCGCTGTGCTGCTTCAAGATCCCTGAGTGAAATGTTTTTAATGAATGGTGGAATGTATTTAAATGAAGAATATAACCAGCCACCCATGGTACTCTTAACATGGTATAGGTGTACTTCATCAACCAGTTCATTTAATGGTAAAAAATCCTCGTCTGCTGTTGAAGGCAGGTATGCCTCAACACTGTGACCTTTATTAATAAGATAATTTATGGTTCCGTAGAGTGCTCTTTTAGCACCTCCACTTGGTAAATTATGAAATACTGCAATTTTCATCTCTAAACTCCTTAAATATTTGAATCTAATCTAAAAAGTACTCACAACATCCCTAGATCATGGATAAATGATTTATTATACAATCAGCTGCCTATTTTTTTTAT
>WASR01000098.1:6986-7435 GCA_009712615.1 Methanobacterium sp.
GTCTAAAACCGTCTAACATGGAGTAAAAATGTGCCCTTGCCATCTGTGGATCTGATTTTCTTATCAACTGATACACAGACTCAAACAGGATGAATGGAACGAAGTAACTCAGAAACTTCAAATACTTCATGCCCCCTGTATGTTTCTTCATGAAGTATAGCCTGTTCCTGTTTAAGTAGTACATTTTAAATGTATTTTGACTTGAAGAACCGTATTTATGTCTTATAACAGATTTATATTGATATGCTGATATATAACCTTCTTCTAAGCCGGTAATGCACCAGTCCACATCTTCCCAGTACATGAAGTAGTTGGGATCAAGTCCACCAATTTTTTTTATTACCTCAGCCTTGACAAGTACACATGCCCCCCCTATATAATCTGGTTCGATGTAGTTAGCATGGGATCCATCAGCAACCTCATTGTCCCGTATTTCTTCTACCTCGGCA
>WASR01000139.1:0-233 GCA_009712615.1 Methanobacterium sp.
CGCCACCGCCACCGCCACCGCGCCTCGGCCGGCCCTGGTAACGATTCTCTTGCTTCGGAAAAGGGTAATCGCTAGTGTCCGACCGATTCGCCATCTGGCCGATGGCGACGTCCGTGTCTCTGCTGCGGGCGATCCGTGCGGATGCCTGAAGGTCTCGCGGGGCGTCCGGTCGTGAGGGGTGGTTGTTGGGGGCGTGGTGGCGGTGGGCGGGGCTCCGGGGGGGTGGGGGGTTC
>WASR01000139.1:243-1764 GCA_009712615.1 Methanobacterium sp.
GATTTTTTTAGGGTGCAACGTGGCGGTGCGACGTAATCCGTGGCGATGGGGCTTAAAAGGCGATAACAGTAACTTTCATACCACTTCTCGTTCATTGCTCCCTTCGATCCGGGCGGCTCTGGCGATAAGGAGCCTTGGGCGTGTCCTGGGGGTGGATAACATGTCGGAGGGCGTCGAGGCATGGTGAAGAGCAAACAGAAATCCGAGTTGGCATTGGCTCTCGGGAAATGCCGGGGAGCGCTGCTCGGGGCAGGCCTGTTCAGCTGTTTCATCAATTTGCTGGCCCTGGTTTCCCCCCTTTACATGCTCCAGATCTACGATCGGGTCCTGGGCAGCCGGAATGAGACCACTCTCGTGGTTCTAACGGTCATCTGCGGCAGTCTCCTGGCTGTGTCCGCCGCGCTTGAGGTGATGCGATCCCGCGTCCTGGTCCGCATCGGCGGCCGGATGGACGAACTTCTGAACGGCAGAGTGTTCAACGCCATTTTTGATCTGGCAGTCCGGCCGCCTGGTGCGGCATCCGCCCAGGCGCTGCGCGATCTTGACATGGTCCGGGAGTTCCTGACAGGCAACGGCCTGTTTGCGTTTTTCGACGCACCCTGGACGCCGATTTACTTCGGTACCGTCTTCCTGATCCATCCGATGCTGGGGTGGTTGTCGGTCGCGGGCGGACTGTTGATTTTCGGACTGGCGATCATCAACGAAATCGCGACGCGAAAGACGATCGGAGAGGCCAACAACAATAATATTGCCGCCTCACGCTTTGCCGATGGCAGCCTGAGAAACGTCGAGGCGTTGCAGGCGATGGGCATGGTTGAGGGTGTTTATGGCCGTTGGAAAAACAAGCGTGCCAGAGTTCTTCAGCTCCAGGCTGCGGCCAGTGACCGTGCGGGCGTCATCCAATCGCTGTCCCGCCTCGTCCGTGTCGGACTGCAAATGGCTATTTTGGGAGGCGGCGCGTATTACGTTCTGCAAAATGAAATTACCGCCGGATTGATGATTGCTGCATCGATCGTGATGGGCCGTGCGCTTGCGCCGATCGAGATGCTGGTGGCAACGTGGCGGCAGTTTTTGATGACGCGATCCTCATACGAGCGTCTGACGGATTTGTTAAACGTCATTCCTGCAAATGAGGAGTTCATGCCGCTTCCTGCGCCGCAGGGAAATCTGGCGGCAGAAAGCTTGATAGTTGCACCTCCGGGGGCGGCCGCGCCCGTCTTGCGCGGGGTTTCCTTCCGGGTTGCGGCTGGTGACGTCGTGGGCGTTATCGGCCCGAGCGCGGCCGGGAAATCGACCCTTGCGCGTGTCATGGTCGGCGGGTGGCCGGCACAATCGGGAACCGTGCGCATCGACGGCGCCGACCTCAAAACCTGGGATCGGACCCGTCTTGGGCCATACATCGGCTACCTGCCGCAGGACGTGGAACTGTTTGAGGGAACCGTCGCTGAGAATATCGCGCGGTTCGGTGATGTGGATGCCGACGCTGTGGTCGCTGCGGCACAGGCCGCGGGGGGTGCCCAG
>WASR01000139.1:1774-7352 GCA_009712615.1 Methanobacterium sp.
CTGATCCGCGGGCTGACCAAGGGATACGATAAGGAGATCGGTCCGGGCGGGCAGGCGTTTTCCTGGGGGCAACGGCAGCGGGTCGGGCTCGACCGTGCGCTTTACCGTGTTCCTCCGTTCCTCGTACTTGATGAACCGAATTCCAACTTGGACACGGAGGGCGAGGAGGCTTTGGCCCGAGCCATGGCTCAGTTTAAGGAGCGCCGGCAGACCGCGCTCATTATTACTCATCGGCTTAATCTCCTGGCAGGCGTCGATTACATCATGGTGATGAATCAGGGAGTGATCGAACAGTTCGGCACCCGTGATCAAATTCTTCAGAAATTCGCCCGGCCTGCGCCGGTCGTTGCGGCGGGGGCGTGATCATGGCTTTGCCGGCGCTTTTTCATAAAAAGCTCGAATCCGCATCTCTTGAGCTTCGCAAGCAGGGAACGGCACTGGTCGAACGGTTGGATAGCAATCTTCCTCCCGTCGACAAACTGGGTGACGTCCGTCGGCCATTGTGGATTGGTGTCTTCATCATCCTGGCGACGTTCCTCGGAGCCGGTCTCTGGGCGGCGACCGCCCAATTGGATAGCGCCGCCCAGGCGCCCGGTGTCGTGATCGCCGAAGGGAATCGACGGCTGATCCAGCATTTGGAGGGGGGAATCGTCAAAGATATCCTGGTGACGGAAGGTCAGGAAGTTAAGGCCGGAGATGTTCTGATTCGGCTGGACGATGTCCGGGCCAAAGCCCAACTTGCGATTGTGCAGGCCGATCTTGACCTTCAGAAAGCCGTCGAGGCCAGACTTTTGGCCGAACGCGACGGTACCAAGGAGCCTCAGTTCCCGGCATATCTGTTGGATAAGACCAAAGACGACATGACGGTCGCCAATATCATCACCGGGCAGAAAAATCTGTTTCAGGCCCGGCGGGCCGCGATGCGCGGACAACACGATATTTTGGAGCAGCGGATTAACCAGAACAACGAGCAGATCGCTGCCATCAAGTCCGAAGCCGAGGCAAAAAGTAAGCAGATTGCCCTTATTAATGAGGAATTGTCTGATCTTTCAGGTTTGCTTGACGCCGGTTACGTGACCAAAACCCGCGTTCTGGCCCTTCGGCGGGAAGCCGCCCGCCTCCAAGGCGAATTGGGGGAGCATCAGGCAACGATTGCACGCACTCAGCAGGCGATCGGAGAGGACAGGCTTCAAATGCTGCAGATTGAAAAGCAGCGGCAGGAAGAGGTCGCACGCGAGCTACGGGATGTGCAGGCAAGGATTACCGAGGACTCGGAGCGCCAGGTCGCCGCATCGGATGTTACCCGGCGTATCGATATTACGTCGCCGGTCGATGGAACTGTGCTTAACTTGGCTATTCACACCGTCGGTGGCGTGATCGGGCCGGGCGTCCCCGTCATGGAAATTGTCCCGTCTGACGAAAAGCTTGTCATCGAAGCCCAGGTCAATCCTCTTGATATCAACACCGTCCATGAAGGGCAGGAGGTTGCACTGCATGTCAGTGCTGCGGGTGCCAGGCTGATCCCGGTGATCTATGGGACGGTTGAGAATGTATCCGCCGATCGCGTTACCGATCAGAAAACCGGGCACGCGTTTTATCGCGCAAAAATTACAGTATCGAAGGAACAGCTTGCCCGGCTTGGAGACGTGAAGCTGCAAAGCGGCATGATGGTTGAGGCGATGATCAGCCGCGGCTCTCAGTCGGCGCTTCATTATGCAATCAAGCCCTTGATGGAAAGCTTGACCCGCTCTTTCCGCGAACAGTGACGGGCTGGAGATCGCATCCGCTAGGCGAAGAGCGGCCTCTGATCAGGTCGCACTCCCCGGCGCTGTTTTTATAGACTGGATAGGTGTTTGGGAATGGTCTGCCTACGCTCGTGTCTGCCTGCAACCGCTGTGCTGCTGTTCGTTGCAGGCGCGGCGCACGCGCAAAGCCTCGAAGAGGTGCTGGTAACAACATACAGCAGCAATCCGCAGATCGAGGCGGATCGCGCGCGCCAGAGGGCCGCCGACGATGATGTCGCCCGGGCTCTAGGAGGCTGGCGTCCGGTGGCGACCTTGCAGATGCAGCATGGTCGAGGTCACGACATCTATCAGTACAAACAGACGAAACAGAACATCAGTCCTTATTATCCACCGAATCCGTCCTACTCGGTCCATGAATGGCGGACTCCGGACAACTTATTGCTGCAGATTCAGCAATCAATTTTTGATGGTGGCCGCACCAGCGCGGATCTCCGCCACGCACAGCTCGCTGTCGAGATCGGCCTGTCGATGATGGTTTCGGTGGAGCAGCAGGTCCTCGGGAATGCGGTCCAATCTTATTATGACTTGTATCGCGACCAGCAGATCGTTGAATTGGCGCGCCAGAATGTTGCCTGGCTGGAAGAACAGGCGGCGGCCGTTCATGCACGCTATCAGGTGAAAGACGTAACCCAGACTGACGTCGCACAGGCGGAGGCTCGCCTCGCCCGGGGGATTTCCGATTTGACCTCGGCCGAAGGGACGCTTGAGGTGACCCGGTCCGCGTTTCAGGCCGCCACCGGTATCGTTCCCGGCGTCTTGCCTCCTCCGCCTTCCGCACCCGTCGCCCTGCTGCCCGCGTCGCGGGACGAGGCCCTTGCCCTGGCAGAAACCAGCCCTGATTTGCGGGCTGCGCAATTAAACGCTCTGGTGGCGGAATCCGATGTCGACTATCTCGCCAGCGGTTTGATGCCAAATCTGTCGTTGCAGGCGACAGCCCGCAGGATGACCAACAGCGATCAGGCTTACCTGGGAACGACAGATCAGCAGGTTCTGCTTTCTCTCACGATTCCATTATATGAAGCTGGTGTCTCCGCCGCGCGCGTCCGTGGTGCGAAGCAGACGGTCGGACAGCGGCGGCTCGAGGTGGACTCCGCGCGTCGTAAGGCTGTTGATCAGGTGACCCGGTCCTGGCAGCAATTGCAGTCGGCGCGATCGAGCATCAGGTCCCTGACGGAGCAGGTACGGGCAGCCGACGTCGCAAGGACCAGTATCCGGGCCGAAATGCGCGTCGGAACCAGGACCGTCCTGGATCAGCTGAACACAGAGCAGGAATTGATGGATGCGAAAATTTCCCTACTGCGTGCCCAGCATGACGAGGTGGTTTCGACCTATGGCGTTTTGGTGTCTGTCGGGCATTTGACCGCGAGCTCCCTTGGTCTGCCCGTGGAACTCTATGATCCATCGGTGCACTATGAGAAGGTTCGCAATCAGTGGGCGGGAACCGGCATCGATGAAAACTATGACAAGAAGGGTGAGCCGCAGTAGGTTGGTGTTCTTGCGATTGACATCGTGCTGCGGCGGGTGGTGCCAGTCAGATCGCAGCTGTTCGTGCCATTTGGCAGGTTGGCACCGTAGTTCAACGAGCTGATGCTTTTGCCGACCCCGGTCCCGGATATCGGGGGGCGGCGCGATCATCGGGTGATGAGGCGTGACCGATGGTGGCTTTGGATCCATACGGTATTCTCGATGTTCCCCGGGATGCGACCCCCGACCTTATTAAGGGCGCCTATCGCGCCAAAGCGAAGCACGCCCACCCCGACCTGGGGGGAGATCCCCGCACATTCCGTCTGTTGAAATATGCGCGGGATCTCTTGCTGGATGAAACCCGACGCCACGATTACGATTCCACTGGAAATATTCCAGATAATCCTCCCCGTCAAAAATATGACGACGAAGTGCAGGCCTTGGTTGGCAGTATCCTTGTCGCCTCTCTCCCGCAAATCCATAGCCCGGATTATGAAAACGTTCTTTGCATCATGCGGGAAAAGATCGCCGGCCGGATCGCCGAGCTTCGGAAAGAAATTCCGGAGAGAGTCCTTGCGATCGAGAAAATGTCCGCCATTGTCGGCCGGATCCAGGCCGTTGAGGGCGAAAATGTTCTGCGGACAATCGTCACTTCCCGCCGCGATGCCTTGCAGGACGAGCGGGAAGGGCTGATTCACGAGATGGAATCCTGTGAACAGGCTTTGGATTTTCTCGATGATTATCAATATTTTATAAAAATCGAGAACATCCTGATTTCGTCGGACGTCTGGTGTTCCCGCGACTTATGAGCCCGATGTCCCCCCTTTGAGGGCAAGTTTGGCCTGACCGGACTTTCGCCAAATCTATCGCTTTCGGCAGGGACGGAATTATACCGAATCTGAGCGTTTCGCTCTATCCCGCTGTTCCCAAAGCGTTTTTGGATCTTACAAAAAATGGGAAATTGGACAGGGCTAATGACTTTCGCGTTGACTTTCTTCTGAATCCAATGCATGTAAGGTCACTGTACAAGGCGGAAGGCAGACATTGCAGGCCGTCCGTTCCTTGTCGTGACACATCCAAGGAGTTTTCCGATGTCACTCGCAACCGAGACGACCTACGTCACCAATATTTTCCAGAACGTGCTGTTCCATACCGCCGCGGACGTCGCGACGGCCGGCACGACCGCCCAGATCAATTCCTGGGCCAACCTGATTGTGTCGGGCACTCTGACCGAGGCTCAGGTTCTGAGCAATCTGTCCAGCAGCAACGAAGTCGTGAATTACGTGCTGCCGATCGTGCAGCTCTATGAAGGCTTCTATCATGCCACGCCGGACATCGCCGGCCTGACCAACTGGGTCAACTATTTCCGTTCGGTTGCGCCGATGTCGGCCAGCGGCACCCCCGCGTCCTCGACGGCCTATCAGAGCGCGCTGTCCTCGATCGCCCAAGTGTTCGCGACCGGCACCCAGTTCACCAACACTTATGGCTCCGCGCCGACCGCGGCCGCTTTCGTGACCGCGCTCTACCAGAACATCCTGGGCCGCGCTCCGGACGCCGCCGGTCTGGCGGGCTATGTCGCTTACCTGACCAGCACCGCGGGCGCCAGCCCGTCGGTCTCCGCGATGGCGAGCCTTGCTCTCTCGTTCATTAACTCGACCGAAGCCAAGGCCGACGCCACTCCGGCCGTCGAATCCTGGCTGTCCGGTGGCATCAACGGCACCTATGCGACGACCATCCCCGGCATCTCCTCGCCGGCCGCTACGACCCAGGCGCTGACCACCGGCATCGACAATCTGGTCGGCACGACCGCCAACAACGTCTTCACCGGCGTCGTAGGCGGATACGCCCCGGCCCGGAACGGCGCCGCACGGATCACCGGCAGCTCCAGCGGCACCAACACCCTGAAGCTGATCGACGTCTCCACGGCGGCCGTCTCCACCAACGAACTGGCGGGCGTGACCCTCAGCAACGTTCAGAACGTCATCGTCACGAACGTCAACACCGTTGCCGGTGGTGGCACGATCGACGGCCTCTACGACTTCACCACCGTGTCCGGCGTGACGACGGTCGAGTCCCTGAACAGCACGGGCGCCGGCATCGTCAAGTTCACCAACTTGGCCGCGGGGACCAACGTCGAAGCGTCGGGTGCCGCCACCACCGCGTCGGTCAACTTCACCTACCTGTCCGCCAGTTCCGCTCCGACCGTCACGGTCGATGGCGGCATCAGCGGCATCACTCTGGCGAACGTCGGCGCCTCTGCCGCTCCGACCGCCGCGCCCATCAACTCGCCCGGTGCCGCCACCAGCGCC
>WASR01000151.1:0-3361 GCA_009712615.1 Methanobacterium sp.
CACATGCTCTAGCCCAAATAGAATATCCTAAAATTTCTATATAATTTCATGACAGAATAAAACAAAATTATCGTTGTAAAAATTTATTTAAATATTTGTTAGATCGTGAAGGAAAATGATGCAAAGAACTGTTGCCAACCTTCCACTTCATGGTGGAAAAGCACCCAGATGGTTATTTCATAGGATGGTGAAGTTAACAGAAGGAATTGTTGATGTGATGTTGTATGAATACGATGCAGATGAATTTTTAAGAAGAATTTCCAATCCTTACTGGTTTCAGGCATTTTCATGTGTACTTGGATTTGATTGGCATTCTTCAGGCACCACCACCACCACATGTGGAGCTTTAAAAAGTGCTATAAAACCTGAAGAACATGGAATAATTGTTGGAGGGGGAAAGGGTAAATCATCTAGAAAAACTCCTTCAGATATTGAAAATGCAGGTGAACTATTTTCACTTTCCACCAAAAAAATTGAAGACCTCATCCATTCGAGTAGAATATCAGCAAAGATAGATAACTCATGTGTTCAAGATGGGTATCAACTATATCATCACTCATTCATACTAACAGAAAAGGGAAAATGGGCAGTTATACAACAGGGTATGAATCAGAAAAAAAGGTATGCAAGACGTTATCACTGGTTGGGTGAAGAAGTGGATGAATTAACCATAAGCCCACATAAAGGCATCTGTTGTGATGATGAATCAGTGGACACCCTGAACATGACAGCGGATAAAAGTGACGAAGCCCGGGAGATAAGTGTTGATCTTATCTGTGACAATCCTGAACATCTGAAAAAATATTTCAAAGACAAATCAATCATCACCAAATCCCAATCCAAGCTGGACTGTTATTTCAAGGAATATGAAATGCCAAAACACCACCCATTACTCGACGAAGATCTTTCAGATCGAGAGTTTGAAGTACTTAAACAAGCTTGGGAACTTCAGCCTTCAAACTATGAAGAATTGATATCATTGAATGGGATTGGGCCAAAAAAAATACGGGCACTCGCCCTCATATCCGATCTAGTATACGGTTCCAAACCAAGTTGGGAAGATCCAGTCAAGTACAGCTTCACACATGGGGGAAAGGATGGTTATCCCTATCCAGTTGACAGGGAAGTGTACGATCATTCCATAAAAACCATAAAAGAATCTTTAGAAGAAGCTAAAATAAATAAAAAAGACAAATACAATGCTTTAAAACGTTTGGAAGCTCATATTAAGTTAGGAGAATGAAGTTGGGAGAATCATTCTGATTCCTGATAACTCCCATTATATTCCCCTGAACCGCTAACATCAAACACAACACCCTGTGCAATCCTTTCTCCCTTTTTGACTGTGTAGTCAAAGTCCCCATAGTTGTACACCATGAACTGTAATGTACCATAAAATCCAGGATCTCCAACAGCTGTGTGTACAGATACAAATGAACGTAAAAGTGTTGATCTAGGCACATAAAGCATGGAATAACCTTTAGGTATTTTTATTTTCCTGTCCACAGTTACTAGATACGATTTTTTAGGTTCTAACACATAAATAGGTGGATCCAACTTTTCGAGTTCAGGTAGTTCCTTTTCATTATCTATTAAAGAACCTGGGCCTTTTTGGATAAACACTTCATCAATTCTTAGATCGATCCCAGATGGCTGCACAAGTTCTTCAAAATCTGGAAACAGTTTTTTCAGTTCATTTTCACCTATCATTAAACAAAACTCCTTGATAAAATATTAATTAATTAAACAAATTTTTATTGTATATTGTTTATCTGGCCTTAAATATTATGATACACCGAATATCTAAACCTCTACAGATTAAAATTAGATGGTTAAAAATAGCGATTGGGCCCTGATTTGATTCACAACCAAATATCCCCTTAAATAATCCAATATTGGATTTTCTTATTTTATCAACTTTAAAAATTCTATGAAGAAATGGAAAATTAAATGTGGCTCAATTGAAATAAATTATACTGTATAAGATTGATGATGAGGTCCTAGAATAATATCTTGAAGTACATGCAAATAAAGGAGAAATCAATTTGGAACATGTAAAAGAACATTTTGAAGAGGAAGCAAAGGAATTTGATGACACCATAGTCAAGTTGATTCCCAAGTATTCCCAAATGATAGACTCGATGATCGTTACCATACCAAAAGATGTATCTGATGAATTCAAAGTTTTAGATCTTGGAACAGGTACTGGAAATGTGTCTAAAGCTGTTAAAGAAAAATTTGAGCACGCAAGAATTGATTGTATTGATATTGCAGATAAAATGATAGAAATGGCGAAGATCAAATTGAGGGACTATACAGATATTCGTTATAATACAGGAGACTTTTATGAGTTTGAATTTGAAGAAAAATATGACGTGGTAATTTCCTCACTTGCACTTCACCATATTAAAACTGATGATGAAAAAAAGAAATTCTACCACAAAATATACAGCATACTTCGAGACGGTGGAATATTCATCAATTCAGACAGCGTTCTTGGTTCAAATGAAAGAATGCAGAATCTTAACAAGGAAAAATGGAAGGAATTCATGTTAACTAATGTGTCTGAAGATGAGATTGAAACTAAATGGATTCCCCAAAGCAAAAAAGAGGATTATCCTGCCCCAATAACCCATCATCTTAAATGGCTGGAAGAAGCCGGATTTAAAGACTTAGATATTGTTTGGAAATATTATGGTTGGGCTGTTTACTGTGGAACAAGATAACTGTCTAAATTTTAATAAAAAAGTTTTTTATATTCTAAAAAACATAATTTATAGGTGTATTGCATAGAATAACAATTTCATCTGGAGAAGGTGTTATGAAAGCGAGTGAATTTATTGGAATGAAAGTAATAGATAAAGAAGCGAATGAAATTGGAAAAGTAGCTGAAATTGCAGTCTTATTTAAACAATGTCTATTAGATAAAGTCTTCATATCAATTGGTTCGGCTTTAAATAAAAAATTCTTGGTTGTTGTTGATGATGATATTGCAGAAGTTGGAGATTACCTGCAGTTAAAACTTAACAAGCAAGAAATTGAAGATCAAGTTAAAGTAGATAAAATTGAAAAGTTTCTAGGAAAAGGAACCAGATACAATGCATTCATAGGAAAAACAGTTCTTAACAAAACTGGAATGGATGTTGGTAAAATATCTGATCTGATGATCGATCCAAAGGGTTGTCTCATTCACAACATCGTGGTAACTACTGGAGGCACATTTAACAAAAAACACCTCATGATATCCGACGAAGATATTGAAGCAATGGGCGACTACCTGATAATCAAATTGGATCAGGATCAAATCAACGACAGAATCATGAATTAAGATTCTATCATTCTTTTTTTCATTAAAATAAAA
>WASR01000151.1:3371-7330 GCA_009712615.1 Methanobacterium sp.
TTCCCCTAAAAATTGTTCAACCATCCATTCTGGTTTAAAATCAATTATATCAGAATATGATTGACCCACTCCAAGGAACAGTATAGGTTTCTGGATAACATATCCAATGGATAGTGCGGCTCCACCTTTTGCATCTGCATCAGCCTTTGTGAGTATGATACCATCCACAGTTACTGCATCGTTGAACTTTTTGGCTTGTTCTACTGAATCGTTACCTGTTAAAGCATCTCCAACGTATATGATAAGATCAGGATTTATCACACGTTTGATCTTCTTCATCTCATCCATTAAATTGATATTGGTCTGCATTCTTCCAGCAGTATCCACAAGAACGAGTTCTTTACCCTTGGCCCTTGCATGTGCAACAGCATCAAATGCAACTGCAGCAGGGTCTGCACCTTTCTTGTGTTTGATAATTTTAACATCAAGATTATCTGCATGGTGTGTCAGCTGCTCTATGGCACCAGCTCTGAATGTATCTGAGGCTGCAATCACTGGTGTGAAACCTTTGTTAATGAAATATGTCGATATCTTAGCTATGGTTGTTGTTTTACCAGTGCCGTTTATACCAACGAACATGATCTTGAGTGGTTCTCCAGATTTTTTCGCTTCTTCCAACAGTGATGTCAAATCCTTACCTTTAATATCCAGAATTTCGGATATGGCTTTTTTAAGAGCTTCCCTTGTAAACTCAGCAACATCACTCCTGCGTCTGATCTTCTGACCTACTAGATCAGCCTTGACAGAGTTGATTATTGTTTCTGCCACTTCCATTGCAACATCACCCTCTAAAAGTGACATTTCAAGTTCAAATAGTATATCGTCTATATCCTTTTCAGAAATGGTTTTATTTGTTACAAATGATAAAATTCCAGACTTATCCTCTTCTTTCTGTTTCTCTTCAGATTCAGTCGAGTTTTCATCATCCAATAATTCTTCATCTTTAGTTTCAGATGTTTTTGAAGGTTTTGAATCTTCAGATTCTTCCTTTTCTGAGGATTTGTTTCCACGTAAAAATCCCATAAAACCAGATTTTTTAGAATCAGATTCTGCTTCAATTTCAGGTGATTCTATCCCAGAAACATCCTCTGAAGGTTGAGTTAACTCATCTTTAGAAACAGATTTGGAAGATTGATTTTCAGATGAGTCAGAACTAGGAACATTCTCATTCCCAGATGTAATATCTGTAGCCGAAGATTTAGAATCATCTAATTCTTCTTCTGAAGCCACATTATCTGAAATCTTACCTATTGTGCCCTTGAACTTTTTTTTCAGTGATTCAAACAAAGAGATTTCACTCTCCTATTTGTTGATAAAAATTAAAATAAGGATATAATTTAACCAGAGACTTCTCCTTCAACCTTCTGCATTAAAGCTTCGGCTTCAGGACTTCTCTGACGGATGTAGTCCGAAATCTTTTGAAGATCAGAAGTCATTTTGTCTCTTAGTTCTTCAAGTTCGGTCTTTTGTTCTTCAATAGTCTCTTTAGCATCGGCAATTTTCTTTTTTACTGCCACACCTGCTCCAAGACCAATGATGACCTCGTCAGTATTTTTAAGTTCTGTTATTAGGAATGATCCTGCACCTATTGGTACCAGAGTTTCTTCCTTATCTTCATCCTTAACTACTTCAAGGGTGTCTAATGCAATTGTTAGTTCAGCTATAGATGCATTTAAATTTTCAACCTGCTGCTGAATTACTTCTGCTTGACCCTGGTAGGTATTTAATTCATTCATCAAAGCTTCAAGTCTTTGTCTGTCTTCCATACAGATCACCTGTTGGACAAAGCTTTGATCATTGGATCTTGAGCCTCTTCTTCAGAGATCTCCTTGATTTCGTCAATGAATATTTTGTTTCTGCCGATCCTGTGTTTGCTTCCAAACTCAGAATATATTTTTTCTTTAATATCGTCTTCACTAATGGCTTTTAATTCCTTTGTGAAGTGTTTAAGGCCTTGGCCCATCATAAATTTTCCCTGAATTTTAAATACTTTTGTCTTCATAAATATCCCTCAAGAAAACCGAATGCTTCTTCTATTCTTGCAAGTTCTGGTCCTGTGGTACCTAAACCAACCATAACTCCATTTGAATTGGCAATTGAACAGGAACCCACGAACTGTGTTCCGTTGTTAACTGTTCCAACATCAACAGGGACCTTGAATAAATTTTCAAGATCTTTCAGTTCATCTTCTTGTGTTGCTGGATGTACCAAAACTCCCTTGTTTGTTGCGTTTGCTACGGATCCTGTAATTTTATAATTTGCTATGCTTCCACGTTTGACTTCTACATCCAACACATCAGATATTAATTCAATTGAATTATCTGATATTAGGGGATGTACAAGTGCTCCTGAATCATTTGCTAAAACAATGTTACCCACTGCTGTTAGCTTGTCAGGAATTCTAGCAACCTCTATGTCATTTTCTTTGAACAGTTCTAATTCTGTGTCAAAGGCATACTTAGAAACAATGAACCCGTTGGAATTTCCACAGGTTAATGCCCCTGTAAGGTTACTGCCACAAATTGGAGTTCTAATAACTTCAACACCTAGAGTTTCTGTTATCATATCCTCCATTGTATCCAATATATTGGGTGGTGCAATGGCAATTTTATCTGAAACGGATATTGAAACACCCAAATTTGGGCTTCCATCCATGTTGATCCTTCTAATCATTTACTCACTCACCTATTCAACTAAGGTGACTAAGACAGAACCATCCTCTTCCTTTGTTGCCTTTACCTTAATTTTTGGTGGTACCTTCTGAATTCCACTCTCCCAAATTTTTTCGTTAACTGCAGAGTCAATAACAATATCATCGGATTTCATGTGTCTTTGCATGAACTCCCTTACTATTCTAACTGCTTTCGGAGACCGGATGGTCCTTGGCACTCTTTTAACATCCCTTAATGGGATAATGTAAACTCTTTCCATTTAAATCACCTATGCTTTGACCTTACTTCTTCTCCATTGTCTCATCTTCGGATGAGTTCGGACTTTTCTTGATGTTTTGAGCATTACCCATAATGGTACTCGTCTATTTTGTTTTGTGGCCTTAGAAAGTCTTAATTTCTTAGCACATGGTTTATTTCTACTCATTTTTTCTCCATCCTATTACTCTTGATTGTAAATGTTCCGGGAATATTTTTAAGGCAGCACTTTCGCCTTCAATTTCTGAGATAAGATATCTTATCTCTATTTCATAGTCAGAATTATTATCCATGTTGGTTAATTCTTTTTTTACCTCGAAAAGAGTTTTTGAAAGATGATTCATGGATTTATGACCAAATCCTCCCAGGTTGATATATTCAACGTTGTTTCTATCTTCAAAACTCCTAACTTCGTTCATGTTGAGTTTTGGTATCCTATCATCCCGTCTGGTTCCATCAGCAACAACAGCATATTCCTTGGCAACCAATTCCAGTGCATATTTGTGCAGCTGATTTATACCGTTGTTTGGGAAACCATCACTCAAGATAGTTTGAACAGCAGCTCTGATTGTATCAGAATCTGCCTTCATCACTCTGTGATTGAAGTTTAGATTCGATGCAGACTCTGCTGCAGGTTTCCATGAAGGGTAAATTCCATAATTTACAGTTACAAGTTCAACATCGTATCCTAATTTATTGAGGATAAATGCCATCAAGGAACTATCTTTTCCACCACTGTAAAGTACACAAGCCTTCATTTATTCCAACATCTTCGTTTATCTTCGGGTAATATTGATCTCTCTTTTCTGACCAGCAAGTTTTCTGAGAAGTTCTTTGAGCTGATCATCTGTAATTTTGGTTTGCACCCTACCCATCTGCGCAAGCTGAATTAGCTGTAACTCGATCTGGTCCACAAATTCAGGTTTTGTGAGCCTGATGTTTGTGAGTCTTGCCCTGGCCTCAGGTGTTAATAACTGCATCATGGCCTGTCTTTTCTGGGCTTCACCTTCCCTGCGCATCTGTGCTTGTGAT
>WASR01000245.1:0-243 GCA_009712615.1 Methanobacterium sp.
TTAGTTTAAAGCTCTAAACATATGATCAAAGTAAAATGATGGCCAGTTTATGATGTATTTTTCCATACAGGATTTAAGCTTTACTTTGAAATTATTTTTAAATCCTCATATCTGATATATGTCTTCCTATTTGTTGGTGATTCCATACATTAAATAATCATGAAATTGAAGATAACAAACAATTTAATTTCCTTTATATTCTACGGAGGTATGTGCAATTGGAGTATGAAATTAAATTTAAAA
>WASR01000245.1:253-6262 GCA_009712615.1 Methanobacterium sp.
GTTTTGCACTCATTATCAGTTTGGTGTTAATTTTTTCAACCAATATCTCAGATGTTTCAGCAGCAAGCAGTTCTGTTGTTTATGTGAGTGCAAATAATGGTAATAATGATTGGGATGGATTTTCAGCAACTTACAATGCAACGAGTAAAAGCGGACCCAAGGCAACTATTTTAAATGCTACAGGAACCGTTGATAATGGTGGAACAGTCAGGATTGCAAATGGAAATTATTCGGGCACAGGCAATGAAAACCTTGAAATCTCAAAGAACATGACTCTAATTGGCCAAAGCAGAGCGAACACTCAGATTAATGGAAATTTTATCAAAGATATTAATTCTAATTGTTACATTAAACTGTTCAATCTAACTGTCACTGGTGGGACTAGTAATGAAGGAGGGGCCATAACCAATCATGGAACTCTGAACCTGGATGGAGTTACATTTTCCAAGAACACTGCAAACACCCATGGGGGTGCAATTCTAAACAATGGTATCCTCAACATAACTAACTGCAGATTCTATGAAGACTTTTGCAGTCTAATGGGCGGTGCCATCTACAACACAGGCACTTTAAATGTGAACAACACAAGTTTTGAAAGAAACAATGCATCTGCAATTGCAAATTACGGCACAGCAACAGTCATTGGATCAGATTTTTCATCCAACTTGGGTAATGGTGGAGCCGCATACAACTCCGGTATCTTAACAGTGAAGTACTCAAGGATAGTTAACAACGAATTTGGAGGTCCAACTTTTTTCAACGACAAATCCACATTTTCTGGAGCTACTCTGGATGCATCAGCAAATTGGTGGGGAAGTAACGATGATCCATCGTACTACGTCTATGACACTACCATAAATTCATGGATAATAGCGAAATTGTACACAACATCAGTACTGATCCCAAAAAATGGCCATACTCTGGTGAAGCTGGATTTAATTCACAACAACTTAGGAAACCTTGTAACAGGTATAGTTCCGGATGGAATTCTCGTGAATTTCTACTCCACCTTGGGAAACATAACAGGAACAGTTTACACAGTAAATGGGATTGCAACAGCCACATTATCCGGAGGAACTGTGGGGGGCATAGCAACGGTGAGTGCCATGGTGGACAAGGCAAGTGTAGGTTCAACAGTTACCATAGATGTGACTCAACCAGTAGCAAGTGCCAATATAAAATCTGGAGTGTACAACACAACAAAGGTTGTGACCCTCACCATGAATAAAAAAGGAACAATATATTACACTTTAAATGGTAGCACTCCCACAACAACAAGCAGCAAGTACACAGGACCATTATCCATAGGCTCCTCTAAAGTGTTAAAGTTCTTCGCGGTTGATCTGGCAGGTAACAAATCACAGATTTACAGCTACAACTACACAATAGATAAAACAGCCCCTAAAGTAATTCAAACAACACCCACGAACTTAAAAACTAATGTTAGCAGATCTGCTGTTATTTATTTGAAATTTTCTGAAGCGGTGGGAAGCAGCCTAAACTACAACAATATCCAGATAAAATCATCCACTGGAAAAATATTGACGCTGTACAAGTCTCTAAAGGGAAACACGCTGACAATCAGAACAAGCAGTAAAACTGCAAAAACATGGTACACTGTAACAATACCTAAATCAGCAATTAAAGATGGGGCAGGTAATAAATTAGCCTCTAACTACGTCTTCAAATTCAAAACAGGATCCTGATTAGGGATCCACACCATATTTTTTTTTTTAACAATGGTTGATGAGGCTTCAATTGGTTTAATTACATTTTTAATACTCATTCAAGTCTTGAATTTTTACGTTGAAGAATTTTTTTTGCAGCGAATTTTTTAACATACATGCAATACAGGGCACTGATATGTGGATTTTAAGTAGATTCAGCTTTCTGTTTGAATTATATTTATTTAGAGTGGGACTGTTGAAACCAGCCTGGCGTGTACGATCCATTTCATGTAACTGTATCCTACTGGGTAGCATGACTTTAAAATTAAACTGCTGGCACCATATTTTTTAAAGCTACGTGTTAGTTGGTAGTTATACAAAATTTCATGGGAAACAACTCTGTACGTACTTATCTTCATTGAGGTGTAGTCTTTGATGATGATGTGATCACCGCAATTCAACAGATTAATATATCTCAATATAGCGGAATATGTTGTACGATGTCCTAGAAATGCGCATTGGCCCGGAGTTCCAAAGTAAGCACTGTTAGCATAGTGATACACTGCGTTGTAATGATTTGGAGAATCAGGGTATATTTTTGGACTGATTCCTAGCTTTGGAATTATCAGTTTTGCAGTGTACTTCAATAAATTGGTGTAGCCAGTTTTAAATCTGGTTGTGTAAGTTGAATTCAATACATTTCCTGATGAATCCTCGAGAGAATACTTTTTCAATGAAAGGATGTACGTGGTGTATTTATTTAAAGGTGAATGATCTATGAATATATCGTTGTTCTGGATGGTGTATGTCACGGGTACAACTGTTCCATCAACTTTTCTGAGTTGAATTAGCTGTTTATTAGGATTTGTTATTTTTCTGTTAAATTGGACCGTAATGAGTTTGGTGGTTGGAATATTCAAGGATTTATCTGCAGGATTGGCCTGGTTTACCTTTAGTGGTGTAAATGATGTCAATTTAGCATGAGTTAAAAGTTTAGTCTTTGAATTTAACTCTGTAGATTTATTATAAGTAGTTATATCCTGCTGCTGCTGAACGTTCATGCTTTTATCATCATTTTTAGTGGTTAATTTGCCGGTTGTTACAGTTGATGCAGACACTGCTCCAGCTAATACCAATGCAGAAATTAAAAGAAATATAGAAATTATTAACCAATTTTTCAATCTAATTCCCCCCTTTTGAAATTAAACTTGGTCACTATTAATTTCTATTTGTCATACTATAACGTTTTTTTGCTAAAAGCCACTAATGTTAGTTTTAATGTTAAAATACTTGTTTTTGTGACCTTTTTCACATTCTCTAGAATATTTTCAATTGGAATTTTTTTTAAAAAGTTTGGGTACGCTGATCAGGAATTCTGATTAAAGGAATCATATTCATTTATCTTCGAATCTTAGGGAGAATCTGGAGAATTGAAATTTTAATTAGTTTCTTTATTTAGTTTCATAAACTGTGATCCCGAAATGTTGATCTGGTATTAGAATACTATGCGTGTTTCAAGTAATATGGGATAAATTATGATGGTTTGTGGGGTCTGATTTGATATGGCTGCAATTAAGCCCCATTTTTTTTTATTAATTTGGGAAAATTAGTTTTGGAAAGTTTGGGCTGAAATTCTTTTAAAATCTATTTCTTACTATTTCTTACAGTATTCTGACATTTCATCTGCATCGTAAAATATTTTGCAGAAAAATTCACATGCAGATTTAAGTTCTGATTCACCTGTCTGTGTGAGGGTGTAGGTTTTGGTACTGTCTACTGTTATCAGCCCGTTCTTTCTGAGTTCCTTGAGTGAAGGATATATTGTTCCGGGGATGGGTTTGGTTCCTCGTCTCTTTTCAAATTCCCTAGAGATCTCAGCTCCATTCATGTCTCTCTTTTTCAGGGTCCAAAGAATAAGGTATGTTAAATATCCCTTCATGTCACAGCACTGCATACTAACTAATTTACAAGCCGTGAATATTAAACTTTATTGGATACTCAATATTGGATGACCGATAAATATATATGTTTTCTGTTGCATATCGTATATTAAGAGTGAAACGGGGGTGAGACTATATTAGTAAGTTTTGAATTGCAACACTTCTGCTGCGGACCTAAAGGCTGTGAATTAGAAATAGTTTACGGAGAAATGATAGACGCAGAATAAATATTAACGTCCTGAAACCCAATTTTTTTTATATTCATTTTTATTATTCTTTTTGTAAAATGGTTTTAAAATAGATTTCTCGTACTTTTAGATGGGATTACACTCAAACTATCAAGCCCTAAAAAAAAAGAATGATGGTTTAACATAATATCTAAGCTGTTTTAAATCTCAGAACATAGTCGGATTTGAATTGATTTCCTACGTAGTCCTTCACTGATCCGCGGGGTATTGTTATCCTGTACCATGTGTGCCCTATTTTAGTGTTTTTAAGTATTAATAAGTTGCCTTTCAAAGTTTTATGTGTTGAAACTGTTTTTCCTGTTCCAATATTGATGACTTGTATGTTATTGAAATTTAAACCCTGGAAAATGGCTTCGTTGAAATAGATCTCCACATTGCTTCGAGTTGAAACCTTGGTTTTCATCATTGTAGGCCTTGTGGCCTTGATTGTAGGAGGGTTTCTATCAATGATATACGTGGCCTTACCTGTTGAGGTGTTTCCTGCAGAATCCACGGCTAAGTATCTCAGTACAGTTGTTTTGGAGATTTTAAGCGGAGCAGAATATTTGTGACTAAACTTTGTTGGTGTGCTGTTATCAAGTGTGTAGTAAATGGTTCCAGTTTCGTTAATTTTTATATAAACCGTCTTAGTGTTGTTGTATGAACCTGAACCCGGTGCTACTGTTATTTTTGGTGCTATACTGTCCACAGTAAAGTTCATGTAATAACTTTGATTCATGCAATTGTTTTCAACATCCATCAGGCTGTTAAATGGTAAATATAATTTGTAATTTCCATCGGTGAAGTAAGACATGCCTGTTATTGTGAGGGTGTTGTTTGAGATATTGGTAGTTATTGGAACATTGCCTGAGGGACCTTTAAGTGATATACTGCTGTATCCTGTTCCTGCCTGTACAGCTTCGCTGAGTTGGATGGATATTTTTTTAATTGTTCCCTTGATCTTTGAGTTATTTGCCGGTGTTTGGGATATGACCTTGGGTTTGCAGTTTACTTTAATGGTGGTGTTTAGCTCTTGACTGTCTAAAATTGATGAGAGAATTGCTGTTCCAGATACTGTTCCTGATTTTAAAGTTGTCCGGCAGATCCCATTTAGGGTGTTGATTTGAGATTGAATTGTACCGAGTGTTGTGTTGAATAATACTGGCAAACCATTGGGAAGATGGCCATTTAAGGGGTCGTGGTAGTTGTTAAAATTATCATGCAGCATATCCACTGTAACGTTTAATGAACCACCATCCTCAATTGTATCATGATCAACTTTTAAACCCATAACCATCCATGATGTGACGTTAACACCGTAGTTCACAAAGTTAGACGGATCCAGATTTGATCCCCACCAGTTAAAGTTAGCATCAACTTGTCCAAATGGACAGTAAATTTCCCCTGCTGAGGGGTCGTTGTTAGTTATCTGATTAAAATTAACAAAGGAGTTGTAACCATAGTAACAGTAAATTGCCCCACCATTAGCTGCAATGTTATTGTAAAGTTTACTCATTGAAACATTTAAGTATCCAAGATTATAAATGGCCCCGCCATCCCCATTAACAGCTTTACAGTTATTTATAGAACAATTAATAACATTCAATGTTCCATTGTTGTATATTGCCCCTCCATTGACGTTTCTTCCATTTATGAGGGTCATGTCTGTAATTGTGAGACTTGCACTTTTGTTTACCGTGAATATTCTGTCAGAACTAAACCCATCTACAACTGTGTTTGCCTGCCCATGGATGGTTATGTCTTTGTAGACATAAATTCCATTTTCCCTGTAGATTCCAGAAGCCACTTCAATAATTCCATTATCCTGAACAGTATCCACCGCATTTTTAATAGTGGCCTTAGGACCATTGTGGTTTGTGCTGTTGTAACTATTAGCAAGCCCATTCCATGAATCATTACCATGGGAATTCACATAGATAGTCGAAGATCCTGTTGCACTAACTGTTCCAGCACAACTAAAAATCATTAATAACATCCCCATGCAAATTAAGCAAAATAAATTACCATTAAATCCTTCAGTTCTCATTATTACCCCGCCTTCACAGATCAAAACTTGAATTAAACTATTAAATCTGTATTGGTAATGTTGTACTAAAATATTTCCCAATCTTTATTCAAATTATAAAACCATCTTATTTATTAAAAAAATATTAG
>WASR01000245.1:6272-7287 GCA_009712615.1 Methanobacterium sp.
ATCTATAAAACAAAAATAAACTAGTAAATAGTAACTAAATGAATTAACATTCAAGATCCACGAAAAAATAAATTTGATTGACTAAGATATGGAAGGTTATTTTTAAATGACAAAGGAAGCAGCTAAAACAGCCATGGGACCTACATTTATGATTGCGGTTGAACAATCATTCCCAGAAGAACAAAGGATAATGACAGACAAGTTGGCCTACTCAATTTTACCATTACAATACAGGCTGATGGTTAAGCTGTTTAGCATAAAATTTGTGAGGCACTGGCTAATAAACACGAGCGAAACCAGCACACCAGGATTGTGGAGTGGAATCCTACTCAGAAAACTTTACATAAACAGCAAACTTGACACTAGAAACTCTGAAATAGCACAAGTTGTAAATTTAGGGGCCGGATTCAACAAAACGACATACACTCTCCCATCATTATCTAATATTCCTGTTTGGGAACTTGACCAGAAGGAGGTCATTGAAACCAAAAAAAAGAGACTTATAACCACATTAGGAAGTGTGCCCGAAAATGTTGAACTCGTAGCTACAGATTTGGATCATGATGATCTGGGTATTGCACTTAAAAAACAGGGATATTCTGATGAATTACCAACATTCTTCATATTGGAAGCTGTTACACAGTATTTGGATGAAGAAAGTGTTAAAAAAATGTTCACATTTTTATCCCAAGCCAAGCCAGGTAGTAAACTTATTTTCACATACGTTTTAAAGGAATTCATAGATGGTGTTGAAATGTATGGAATGAAAAATCTGTACAAGAAGTACGTGTTCCCAAAGATCTGGAAATTTGGACTATTTAAACAGGACACAGAAGAATTTCTTCAAGGCTACGGCTGGAGAATAATCGAAGATATTGAAGCTGATGATATCAACGATGACTACATCAAACCCAACAACAGGAATCTTAAAACAACAAATCTCGAGAGAATAGTCTACGCAGAAAAGATCTAATTGACTACTTTTTTGACTACTTTTTTGACTACTTTTTTGACT
>WASR01000335.1 GCA_009712615.1 Methanobacterium sp.
GGATGAATTCCTGTTGGGTGGTTCAGAAGCCGTGGGGTTGGGATGTATAGCCAGTGGTTTGAGGTTCATGTCATCATATCCAATGACACCTGCATCAGAATTACAGGTGTTTGTAGCCAAGTATGGTGAAAATTTTGACATGATATTTGAACAGTCTGAAGATGAAATAGCAGCAATTAACATGTGTTTAGGAGCATCATATGCAGGTTCAAGGGCCCTGGTTGCAACATCAGGAAGTGGATTTGCACTCATGGAAGAGGGTGTGGGTCTGGCCAGAATTAACGAAACCCCAATCGTCATCTATCTTGGGCAGCGACCAGGTCCAGCTGTTGGACTGCCAACACGTACTTCACAAGAAGATCTTAACCTTGCCCTATACGGGTATGGTGAAACACCCAAGATCATATATGCACCAGGCAAACTCGAAGATGCATTTTACATCACACAAACCGCTTTTAACATGGCTGACAAGTACCAGGTCCCGGTTTTCATACTCTCAGACCAGTACTTCGGAGATATTTTTTATAACATACCCTCCATTGACGATGAAATGGTGGAAATTGAAGACCATATCATTAAAACAGATAAAGACTACAAGAGATATGAATTTACAAGTAACGGAATATCACCTAGAGGCATTCCTGGATTTGGAGATGGTGTGGTGGTTGTTGATCCGCACGAACATGATGAACAAGGCCACATAACAGAGGACAAATACTTAAGGACCAAAATGGTTGAAAAACGTTTGAAAAAACTTGAAGCAATTAAAGAGGATACAGTTGAACCTGAACTTGTTGGATCAGCTGATTATAAAATATTGGCCATCGCATGGGGATCTAACTATGGAAACATGGTGGAAGCCATAGAAAACCTTGAAAATTCCGATATCGCATTTCTACACTTCAAACAGGTTTATCCATTACATGAAAGCACTGAAAAATATCTTGAAGGGGCCAAAAAAACAATCATATTTGAAAATAATGCTGAAGCACAATTTGCCAGTCTAATTAAACAAATAACCGATTTTAAAGTCGATAAAAAGGTTTTGAAATATGATGGCAGGCCATTTTCTGTTGAAGAAATTACAGATGAGTTGAAAAATTTCTCTTTGGAGGGTTTATTATGAAGCCAGAACTCTTTGATGTTGAGGGAGCCGATATTTCATGGTGTCCTGGCTGCGGGAATTTTTCAATTTTAAGCAGTTTGAAAACCGTGCTAGCGAATCTTGAGGTGGAGCCTGAAAATCTGGTTGTTGTATCTGGAATTGGCCAGGCAGGTAAGTTTCATCATTTCCTGAGATCCCACACCTACAACAGTCTGCACGGCCGTGCACTTTCACCCGCAACTGCAATAAAAGCTGTAAACAGGGGACTTAAAGTCATAGTAACAACTGGAGATGGTGACATGTACGGTGAAGGGGGTAATCACTTCATGCACACCATCAGACGAAATCCTGACATAACATGCATAGTCCATGACAACATGGTGTACGGATTAACCAAGGGCCAGGCATCACCCACAACACGTATTGGAATGAAAACAACCTACCAGGTAAACGGTGTTTCAGAAGAGCCATTCAATCCACTAACAGTGGCCATTGCACTGGATGCATCATTTGTGGCTAGAACCTTCTCAGGAGATCCTAAACATCTTCAAAAAACCTTGAAGGCAGCCATAAACCACGAGGGTTTTTCGCTGGTTGATGTTTTCCAGCCTTGTGTAAGTTTTAACAAAGTAAATACCTTTGAATGGTTTAAAGAAAACACCTATGAACTTGAAGAATCACATGATCCATACAACAAAGCAGAAGCCTTAATGAGGGCTGATGAAACAGATAAATATCCACTGGGAATATTCTACATGAACAAGAACAAGAAAATCTTCGAAGAAACCCTTAATGTCTACAAGGAAAATGAAACAGTGCTGCGTGAAAGGCCTGTCAACAGAAAGAAGCTGGATGATTTGATCGATTCTAGAAGAAGGCTTTAATTACCTGAATCAGATCCATATCATTTTTTTATTGGTAGGTTCAGTTAAAAGGTTAATATTCAGTATTTTATTCCATCTAATAATGTCTGGAAGAATATTTTCCTTTCTCTGGTTTTGGTTTTGGCGATGTAGCCTATAGTACATATTAAGTGGGTCCAGATCGTCTCTAAGATATATTCTGGTGGTAAATCTTTGAATTTTTTGCTTTCAATACTTCCCAGAACGAGCTTGGTTAATACTTTCATGTAATTGGCAAATTGGGCTGAAAGCTCTTCGTTACAGTAGGGGGAAATCTCTGTTTGCATCATGAATCTGTATGCACATGGATTGTTCACTCCCCATTCAACTCCATCCATCCACAGCTTTTCCAGTAAATCATAACTCAACATTGATTCTGTGGGTTCTGTACAGATTATTTCTAAAATTTCTTTTTTTATAGAAATGTAGAGTTTATTAATCAAATCCACTTTGTTGTCAAAGTATAAGTAGATGGTTCCAGTTGCTATACCTGCTTCTTTGGAGATTAAAGAGATAGATGTGTTGTCAATACCATTTTCAACAAACAGCTTCAAAGCTGCATCAAAAATTCTCTTTTCTTTGTTATCTTCTTTCATTATTTCACTTAATATGTATGTGTAGTCTCTATATGGAAAAAAGTTGTGGTCTTATGCCCCCTTTGGTTTAAAATTTAGTTTGAAAAAAGGGCATTTCCACAATGTTATGGCATTAGTTTCATGATAACTGGTAGTGCAACCTTTGCAATTTTGATTCTGTATTTTCCACCAAGTTCCTTTGAAACATCATCCAACAGTACGGGAATATCCAGATCTTGTGGACAGGCCTTCACACATTTTCCACAATTGTTGCAGAGACTGGCATGATGTTCGCCACCACCACTCATTATACCGCCTAACTGACCTAAATAAAAAATGGAACTCATAAAACCTTCTTAAACCATTAATTTATCGTTGTAGAAATTGAAGCATCTGGGAATATCAACGCCCCTTGGACATGGCATACAGTAGCCGCAGCCAGTGCAGTCAATCTTCATAAGACTTTCATAAACATCTTTTACTTCACTGTAAAGTTCTAATTCATTTTCAGTGAGTGTGCCTGGCAGTGCTTCGTTTGCAACTTTAATATTTTCCCTGATGTGTTCTTCTTCGTTCATTCCGGACATTACTGATGTGACTTCAGGATGGTTCAGTATCCATCTAAATGCCCAGTCTGCAGGGCTTCTCTTAACTTCTGCCTTGTCCCATATTTGGTTCACTTCATCTGGTACCTTTCCAGCGAGTATTCCTCCCTTTAATGGTTCCATTACGAATACATCGCCTCCCTTCGAAGCTGCATATTTTAAACCATCAGTACCTGCCTGGTTGTTTTCATCTAAATAATTGTACTGGATTAAAACCATATCCCAATCATACGCATCTATCATTTCGTTAAATACAGTGCCGTTGTCGTGGAATGAAAACCCTATGTGTTTTATTTTTCCATTTTTCTGGGCTTCTTCTAAAAATTCCATGGCACCCAGATCCTTTAAATAATCAAATCCGCTCTTGCTGATGCCGTGGAGCAGGTAGTAATCTATGTAGTCAGTTTGAAGATTTTTAAGCTGCAATTCTAGGTACTTTTCCATGTCTTCGTAGGTTTTTACATGCATCACTGGCATTTTTGAACATAGCTTCACCTTTTCTCTGTAGCCATCCTTCAGTGCTTCTCCTAAAAATGATTCGCTGGATCCATAAATAAATGCTGTGTCAATGAAGTTCACACCGTTGTCTATAGCGTAGTGTAGCTGTTTCTTAGCTCGTTCCTTATCAATTCTTCCTGTCTTTGTAGGAAGTCTCATTGCACCGAATGATAGTGCTGAAATCTCATCACCATCTTTAGTTTTTCTCATCTGCATATTATACCATCCTAATAAATTTTTATCAACTTAATATAATCCATGAATGATTATCCATAGAACCCTGGTATTTTTATTAGTCTAAATGTTTACTTATCCTTCTTTCAGTTTGGGACTTTGTAATTTTGAGATATTCAATATTGAATGAATATTCATTCATTATGAATGAGTATTCATTCAGACATATATAGTTATCCCAATCTTGAGACACGTTTAAAAAGAAAAAGATGAAAAAATTAAAAAAAATGGAAATGTTTGTATTACACGAATCTGAACCTGAGATTTCATCCCCAATACAAACTATTCTTTAACTGCATATTCTTTTCTAGCTTTTCCCGGGTTTTTGTATTGTCTTCATTCCAATCATGGACAGGATTGATACAACCACAAATATCACTACCAGAGCAGTTAAATCAGTTGCCACATCTCCCAGTGTGAACCCCTTTACAAATATGCCTTTCATGGCGTCCAAACTGTAGGTTAAAGGTAGTGAATATGATATAAGCTGGGTCATGCTATCAAACTTGCTCACTGGAACAAATGTCCCACTGAATATTATCTGGAGCACGAGTATAAGTCCAAACAAGCCCATTCCCTGTGTTCTGGATCTTGTGATGGATGCAATAAACACACCAATTGAAAGTCCAACCATGGCAATTATGAACATCAACAGGGCTGCGCTTCCAATGTTTCCTACAACTGTGATTCCCATGACATAGATTCCAAATGCCAGTATAATAAGGATCATGATCAGGCCAAATAAGCTGAGTCCTGTTATGTAGGCCAGTACAGTTTTTATGGGTGTTGATGCTCTGCTTTTGAAGATCTCCCTACCTTTGTCTCCCAATACTGTAAATAGGCCAAGAAGCATTGATAGTATGAGTGTAACCAGTGTCATGAACTTGTACATAAAGAGATCTGTGAAGTCTAAGCCATTTCCATATAAACTCTCTACATTTACGCTTAATGGTGATGTGATATTGTCACTCTTTGCAGCAACAGCAGAAACTGAAGTAGTAACTGCTTTATTTACCAGCATGTTGGCTGTTTGATCTGTACCCTCAAGCTCGAGATCAAGGGTTGCATTCTTCTTAATGAGGCTTGTTGTGAAGTTTTCCGGGAATGTTACTGCTGCTGTTATGGTCTTGTCATTCAAGTCATTATTCACATCAGCTTCATTTATGCTGATCACAGTTACATTTTCCTGGTTTTTCAGTTCATCTATTATGTTTGAAGCTGCATTAACATTGCCAATTCCATTATCATTATTTATTACTCCAATTTTAACGGGCTCAGTGTAACCTGCCATGGTTACCATGTATCCTAAAATAATCAGAACAATTATCGGTGCTACCACTGCAATTCCAAGGGTTTGTCTGTTTTTAATCCCTTTTTTAAGGATATTTGCAGTCATAGTTACATAACTTTCATTTTCCATGGATATTCCTCCTAATAATTTTTAATCTGCGTATTCAAATCTGAGGAGAATATTTAAATATTTATTGTCACTAAGATAGTATAAAATGAAACAATATAATTTGTATGATAAATAGGGGGTTTTAAAATTTCAGTAAACAGGAACACAGCAACTGCCCTTAAAAATTTAGGGCTGTCAGACTATGAAATTAAAGCTTATGTGGCCAATATATCTTTAGTAATTGCCACTGCATCTGAAATCAGTCTTGCTTCCAACGTGCCTAGATCCAAGATATATGAAGTGTTAAAAAGTCTTGCAAAAAAGGAATTTATAGAAAAACAGCAGGGTAAACCTTTAAAATTTAATGTTATTCCTCCGCACGAGATCATGGGGAAATCCAGAAAACAGTTCAATGAAAAACTCGATGAAGCTGAAGCAGAACTCAACAGTATCTATGAAAAACAGATCCCAAATGTTCCAGCACCACTCTGGCTCATACACGGACCAGATAAAATTCTAAAGAAGGAAGTTGAAATCATTTCCAGGGCCAAGAAATCCATATACATCCTGGGAGGTTTGTTATTTAATGATGAAGTACCTGAACTTAAAGAAAGTTTAAATAAAGCCATTAAAAGAGGGGTGCATGTTAAAATAATTTTATCGCCGTTTTACAGGGATGATGAAACTGTAAATTTAAATGATTTACATGAACTGGATTGTGAAATAAAAACCTTGAATGTGCCCCTTGTTAAGGTGATTATAAGGGATGATAAGGAGATGTTAATGGGTGTCTCAAAAATTGAAGACAAGAAGATCATGTCCCGTTCAGCCATAGGAATATGGAATCAGTACAGTGAGCTGGTTGAAACAATAGAAGGTCTCTACAATTTCATATGGACAACTGAACTCTTTAACAAACAAGAATGATTTTAATAATAGGGCTCAAATTAATTCGTAGGAATGAATAAACCTTCAACTTCGTTGATAAGTTTATCTGCACTTTCAAGCATGTCAATTGCAAGTTGTTCATCATATATAAAGCTGTAATCAGCTCTTTCTCTGGCACGCCTAGCAAAATCGTAATCTTCAAAAATATCTTCGCTCAACAAGTTAGTATCAACAAAAATGGCTTCAATGGCATGTCTGAGACAAATATGACTCTTTTCTCTGTAACCTTTGCTTAATAATAAACCTTTTAAGGCATGGAACATGGAGTAATAAGTTTGTATTATAGCCCACTTATAATTTTTTTCCTTAACTGACTTTTTTGCAGAATCTATATCATTTTGAGATTCAAGAAGCTCTTTTTCCACTAATTCGGGATCAATTTTTATTCTAATTATCTGTCCTTTATCAAGACATTTTTCAAACCGAATCTTCATATAATAACTTTCCTTTCTTAATTCTAGAATAAAATGGCCTGTCTTTTTCTTTTAATTTTCGCAACTCAATATCATTAAAAACAACTAATGATACTGTTCTTTCTATATGTATTTGATGTTTATTAATACTTTTGTTAACTTTTTTACTATCATCTGATTGTATGAATAAATCAATATCACTATCTTGAGTATCTTCCCCTGTTGCACAGCTACCATAGAGTATTATTTGATTGGATATTAATTTTAAATCTTTGATAAGTTCCTCAATTTCAAATAATGTAAAAAGGATTTTCAACTCACGTAAGATTGGATTTTCCATATTAGCTTTGTACATACTTAATTTACCTTTTTCATCCTTAATAACAAGCTTTTCTTTTTCTAATTCATTTAATGATCTACTTGCAGAACCCAAGCTAATATCAATTTTTCTTACTATTTCGCGGGTGTGGTACTCTTCCCTGTATTGTCTTCCCAAAAAACACAATATTTTTAACGATGATTTTGAAAAGATGTTCATTTTTTGGAACATGTGTTCCATTTATGGAAC
>WASR01000169.1:0-1445 GCA_009712615.1 Methanobacterium sp.
GGCCCGGCGGGTGCCCCCCCTGGCCCTCCCTGCCTAGGCTCATCGTGGCTGGGGGGGTGCGACGCCAAGGGGGTAGTTGGGCCATCATGGCGCCTTGTTGGACCCGCCAGGTGGAAGCGTATTTGCGTGGCTCTGGGGCTCTAGGTGATCGTCTTGATCGAGAAGGGCCGGCCAGTAAAGCCCGAAGCTTTGTCAAATTACCTGATTGGGAAGGGGGGCTGGCTGTCATGGTCTGTCACCGGGGGGTGATAATGTCCTTCATTTGCCTCCTTGACCGGAGCGACTTCGAAGTGTACCAATCCGCCTAATGAACGTTTGGCTATTTGGTATGAATCATGACGCAGGGCAGGTTCGTCGCATACCTCAGGGTTTCCACCGAAGCGCAGGGCCGGTCAGGGTTGGGATTGGAGGCGCAACGGGAAGCCGTTCGACAGTTCCTCAACGGAGGTGCCTGGGAGCTTCTGGCCGAATTCGTGGAGGTGGAGCGCGGTAAGAAGGACGACCGGCCAAAGTTGGCCGAAGCCCTCCACCTCTGCAAGCTGACGGGCGCCAAGCTGGTGATTGCCAAGCTGGATCGCCTGAGCCGTGATGCGCACTTCCTGCTCGGCCTTCAGAAGGAGGGAGCGCAGTTCGTGGCGGCGGACATGCCGGATGCGAACGAGCTGACGGTGGGCATCATGGCGTTGGTCGCCCAACAAGAGCGCAAAGCCATCAGCGAGCGGACCAAGGCAGCCCTGGCAGCGGCCAAGGCCCGAGGAACCAAGCTCGGTAACCCCAACGGCGCCAGACACCTCCAGGGCTATGGCAACGGGGCTGCCATCGCAGCCGTGAAAGCCAACGCCGATACTCTCGCCAGAAGCCTTCGCGAGATTGTGTTGCCGCTCCAGGCGAGTGGAACCAGCCTCCGAGGAATAGCGGACGCCCTGAACGCCCAAGGCATCCTGACGCCACGCCACGGCCAATGGCACGCGTCAAGCGTTGGCAGGCTGTTGGGACGCCTAACGAGTACGGGTCAGTGATCTGTCGGCCACACACACAAGAAAATCCTGTGTAAAATAGTCGTTTCAACTACTTGGAGGGGCCTTCTGTGGCCCATTTGATTGGCGAGCCGATAAGTGATCTAAGTTGCCGCGCAACAGCAGATTGGGTGCGCGATGCAATTGAACAGGCATTACGACGGAGCGAAGGCAAGAGCTTTCCTCGATGTACTTGGAATACTCAGCGAACGCTACCCCACCGTTACCGTCCTCAGGTTTCGCCTTCTTGCCATGGTGGCCGTCCACCCTGGGGTGACGATGACCGAAATCGTCAAGATGGCCGGCCTGCCTCAGGCCACGGTGTCGTCGCATCTCGCGGGGCTGGGCGACAAGGGCTGGAGCGTTCACAGCTCTGGCAAGCAGTTTCCAGGAATGGGCCTCATCCGGGTCACTATCGATCCACAAGAC
>WASR01000169.1:1455-3778 GCA_009712615.1 Methanobacterium sp.
CCACAAGACAGCCGCAGACGGCCGATATTCCTGACCAAGAAGGGCGAGGAGTTGTGCGCCCTTCTGGCCTCGCTCACCAACTTGTGAGGGCACCTGGGAATTGAGTAGCAGCCGAGCGAACAGATTGACGCACCATCTTCTTCGCCCTGGAGTTCAGGGAATAAGCCCACTATTCCTTCTGGTGTTCCAGCGGGGCTACCTCATTCGATTGATTCGCGATGAAATCCGAGCACCTTCCGCGCGCTCCTGGGATTGTTCCGGTAGAAATGAAAGATTGGAGGCATATAGATTTAGCTTGTTCCTTCATTTCATTAATTTTGGCAGCCAGTGCTGGAGACGGTTTGCTCTCGTATACTTCGGATAACTGCAAAGCCATAGACGCATATGATTTTGCGACCTCATATGTGAGGTCGTCGACGTGACGAGCCAACAAAACGAGCCACATCATCATAAAAATGGTAAGCACGTTGGAAATAAATCTTGGCATCTCATCCGTCCAGATTGAAACGTGGGCTTGATTTTCGGGCAATCGCGAGTGTTTCACGATATTTACACGGGGTCCATCGTGTTGAACTGCTGGATGTAGCGGACTTTGAACTCCATGGCCTTCGGGCCGGTGTAGCCCATGACCAGCAGTGTGAAGCCGTCGCGGGTCATGTCGTAGGCAGCCCGCAGTTCGCCTTTGGCATCCTCGTAGGGGGCGTGAGTGAACCAACGCAAATCTGCGTCGGTTGCCTGACGGATCACGTTTATGTCCCGAAGGACATCAGCGTGGCGCTTCCCGAAGAAGTCAGCCACGTCGCGGCTGTTGGCGAAGACCTTGCCGTCCTTGACGTGGACGACGGGGACGAGATTGGTGGTGGTGTTCATGATGATCCGTTGCTCCTGTCTGCCAAGGCTGCGGGCGAGGCGCTGATCGAGGCTAAGAAGCAGTTGGCCCACGGGCAGTTCAAGCCGTGGGTCGAGGCGAACACCAGGGTCAGCTACGCCCAGGCATCGAAGTACATGCGGGTCGCCCGCCAGTGGGAGGAACGGAAAAGTGTCGCCCACGACACCTTTGCCGACCTCTCCATCGAAGCTTTCCTTGGCTATGCCAAGCCCAAGCCGGCCCAAGCCAGCAACCACCCGACCTTCACCGAAGACGACGCCGAGTACGCCCTGAAGATCGCCGCTCGCATGGGCAGTGACTTCGAAGGGGAACGCGAGGTCGCCAAGGCGAAGCGGACGGCGGATTTGTGCGGGTCTTCTGATTAGGTAGCACCAAGTAGACGAAGCAGTCGCCCCGATTTGGGCCTCCCTAGAAGACCAAGGGTGCAACTGCGCTCGTTGTTTCCCCGCGTCCGTTTGGGCCGGGGTGTTTTTTCGTTGTGTCTGTCCATCTGAGGATGGGCACGACAATTCCCCGAACGAACCACCACCAGCACGACCGAGGCCGGCACTGCCGTGCCCAGGTCCATCCGGTGTGGGCGTTACCTTTCTCCGTTTCTTTCGGAACAACCATGACAACCAAACTCACGGCGAGGGCAGCGACCCTCGACGATGCCCTATACCTCGCCTCCAGGCTCCGTCAGGAGGACTTAAGCGAGATCCAGGCCAACAGTGGCCAGACACCAGAAGCGTCCATTAGGGCGGGCCTGACGGCCGGTGAGGCGTGGGTGGCGGAGGACGACGAAGGGCCTGTGGCCATCTTCGGTCTAATCCCCAGCCCGCCCCCGCTCGGCGGTGTCCCCTGGATGCTGGCGACCCCGCGTTTTCTTGATCACCAGCGGCAGTTCCTCCGGGAATGCCGGCAGTGGATTGAGACGATGCTGGCCCGCTTCCCCATCCTGACCAACGTGGTCGACGCGAGGAACGCCTTGCATGTGCGGTGGCTCCTCTGGTGTGGCTTTCAGGTCGTAAACAAGCTGCCCGAGTTCGGCGCCGGGAAGTTGCCGTTCATCCACATGATGAAGGTGGCCGACCATGTGTGACGGCTTCTCCGAGGCGTTGCTCATCAGCAGCTTGGTTTTGAGCACTGCGACGGCGGCAAAGTCCTATGTGAGCCAGCAGAACACTGCGTCGGCCCAGGCCAAACAGAACGCCCTCCAAACCCAGTATATCGACCAAGCACGGCAGCAACAGACCCAGCAGGCCCAGCAGCAGGAGCTGTATCACAACCAGGAAGCCTACCAGAAGGAGTAGCAGAACACCTGGAACGCGAAGGCTGCCCAGGCAACAGCGCTGACCTCTGCGGGTGACAACGGCGTCGATACGTCCAGCTTGTCGGTGGGGGCGCTTCAGCAGGAGTACGCCCAGCGCCAGGGCGCGGTCCTCCCGGACGGCG
>WASR01000169.1:3788-7188 GCA_009712615.1 Methanobacterium sp.
CCGGGCCGACATCCACACCCATCAAGCCCAGATCGAGGGCTTCGGCACCCAGGCCGCTTCCCAAATCAATTCGCTGAAGCAGCCGGTGTACCCGAGTGCCTTCGGGCTGGGCCTGCAGATCGGCGGCAGTGCCCTGGACGACTACAGCAAATTCGGCAAGGGCATCAACTGGGGCGGCAACAGTAGCCCACTTCAGGGGCCAGGGTACGACGGCACGCCCATCGGCTGACACCGGTCACCACCACCATCATTGCAGAGCGGAAGGAAATGAACATGCGCTGCCGCATTCCCGGCTGCTGCGGAGGGGCGTCCCGTTGGGGCGCCTACTGCAACGCCCATAAGATCAGGGACCGCCGCCACGGGCATCCCGAGCAAGAAACCATCACCAAGGCAATCCTGGCCCCCTACGTGGCCAGGGTGCGGAAGAGGATCGACAAGAACGACACCAGTGAACTCTGGGGGCTGCTGGAGCAGAAGTGGAGCGACACCCTGGCTGACTGCCGGTGCTACCTGTCCGATGTCGTTGACCAAGGCGTGCCGCTCACCAAGACCAAGCGGGGAGCCTGCGGCGAGCTGTTGAAGGTGGCTCAATGCGTGGCCCCCAAGGACGTCGTGGAAACTGCCTTGGCTATGTACCTGCTGGCCGAGATGGAGCCCAGGCGGTTCAAGTCGGACAGGGCGTTCTTGTTCCAGTTGGTCCGCAGGGTTCGCGGGTTGGCCGAGGTGAATGCTGGGGAGTGGTACGACCACCGGTCCGGCAGAACGAAGCGTGTCTACCGTGACCTGTCACCCCGGACCACCTTGGTTATGGCCGAGATGCTCGGGGACGTCTTTGGGTGTGTAGGGCTGACCATCGCCAGGAAGGAGGTGGAGGAGATCGAGGGGCGTAGCTGGATGAAGCAGCGTACCCATGCGGCTTTGGAAGCGCTGGTGTGATGGCCGAGGAGATCGACTACCAGCCATTGGAGCTGCTGGCTGAACTAAAGGCCAAAGCCGAAGCCGAACCGGTCCCGGCGGAGTTGCCCGAGTGTCTGCCCATCAACGCCATCCGCCGGGTGCCGGAACTCTTCCAGCCCCGAGGTGAGCGGGAGGACGAACACCACCTCGGGGAACTGGTCCGCGCAATCGGCATTCACGGCATGCTCGATCCGGTCGAGGTGATCCAGATCGGGCAGGATGCGTACTTGGTCGACGGCCACCACCGCGTGACCGCCTATGGGATGGCCAAGGTGGCCGAGCCGGTTCCCGTGGTCTACTTCATGGGGACCATCGAAGAGGCGGTGCTGAAGGCAGGGCAGGCCAACAACAAGGCCAAGCTCCCCATGACCACCAGGGAACGCATGGACTACGCGTGGCGGCTCGTCCTGATGGACAAGTATTCCAAGCGGCAAATCGTTGAAGCCGCCGGGACCTCAGATCGACAGGTGGCCAACATGCGGCAAGCCATGGGCAAGCTTGGGAAGGGCGCGACTTCATTCACCCATTGGCGGGCTGCGCAGAGGGCAGCCGACGACAAGGATGGCCACCAGATGACCCCAGAGCAACGAGCAGATTGGGTCGAGCAACGCGCTGGTGAACTCGCGGACAAGCTGGCGCGGACCTTCTCCAACAAGCTGTCAGAGAACATCGAGATCACCGCCAGGGCCTTGGAGCGGTATTTCGGGAGGCGCCTGGGTGAGATCGCTGGGGAGATGGGGTTCTACCCCAGGGATTGCGACGAGGAGGACGATTTCTGACGGCTTCACCTATGCACAGCTACGCCATGCATTCTGCATAGGCTGACCTCGCAGCCCCTTCAGGGAACGACCTGAGGGGGTGGCGATCATCCCCGCCAGCGTCAGCACCGGCACATGCGCGGACATCTCTGGTGTCATGGCGCCCATGCCGTGGGGTCAGTCAATCGGCTGATCTGTCTCAAGTGCTGAAGAAATAACAAGTGACCAACAAGGGTGAGTGGTTCTCTCACATCAAAGGAGACGGCGTATGCGATAGCAAATTCGAGCGTTCAATATTCAATCAACTCAAGGCGGCGGGGCTTCATGTTGTCCGCGAACCTCGGCCAATCCACTATGGCCCCCTTCGATATCTCCCAGACTTCGGGCGGAAGACGAGGGCTGGCAAGGATGTCTTCATAGAGGCCAAAGGCTGGCTCAACACAAAGGCGGCGGCGAAGATGCGGTCGGTGAAGTTCTGAAACCCAGACATCGACATCCGTCTCGTGTTCCAGAATGGGGCTGGCAAGGTCGGGCGCCTGAAGTCTACCAATCGCCAATGGGCCTAGCGGGACGATTCCGTCGCGGCGGAAACATTCGTGCCGCAGGAGTGGATAAGTGAGATGATGACGACAGAAGACATGAAGCATTCGAAGTCAGAAACTTCATGAAGTCCGAACCGTTATTCTGTGGATAAGTTAGTGGACGGCATTGACTACAGTCGATGGTCGGAGTCTAAAGGGTGTCTTGATTTATTCAGGGGAAGACAAATGCATCTGCGCATCAACTCTGCATTCGACATCAGTGTCTGTCGCCATCACGCCTTCCTGCGGCTCCCCTTCTTGGGGGCCACGTTCATCGAATGGCAGGGCTTTGGGCCAACGCCCGGACCCTGGCTTGAGCGTCAACGAACAAATGAAGGCGAGCGGCTCATCTGGGCTGGCCCTCTCCATCTAATCCACACGCCTGCGGCGCTGCTGTGAGGCCCTCACCGCGAATCGCACCTTGATGACGCTGGCCCACGGCCTCGTCATCACACTGGCTGCGCCTATGGTCGGTCAGCAACGCCCCGCTGGTCTCGCAAGGGATCGGTGGGGCTTTTTTTACCTTTTCCTCGCCCGCTGATGCCGTGTTCGTTCTTCGTTCTGCTGGCTTGCTGGGGGGTACTTAATCAGGCTATAATAAAGGGTAGCAACGCCGAGATGGCGTCGCTTGCCCATAGATGGAGATAGCCATGCTGGTTCCCCAGGACATCGCTCATCTGCTGCGCCGTGTTCAACGAGTCGTCAGAATTGGCGCGCGGTTGCTAGTAATTATTCAAGACGTTTATGCGCTCTATCTCGCATTCCACCGTCTGCTGAGCTGACGGCATCGAGCCGGGTCGGGCGGGCTTTATGCTCGCCCTTCTTGGTTCAGTAACTTGGGTGGTTTAGGGCGGGCGTTCCTGAGCTATTGTACAGGCTACGTAATTGGGCTACATTCACTCAGCCCGATATGAGTTAATATCCTGTTTTTGCTGCGTTTTTATAGCTGCTATGGCGTTTCCCCTAGGGGACGCCAAGCGTCAGATTGACAAAAGCCGCCTTCGGGCGGCTTTTGTCGTTTTCGGGGGCTCCTCCGAAAATGGGGGCATTGAGGTGGCGCCGGAAAATCGGACAAAGTGATAAGCTAATCCCGACCTGAGGTAA
>WASR01000265.1 GCA_009712615.1 Methanobacterium sp.
TAGAGAGATAATTTTCACACTCCAGCCAACGCCAAATAAAACCTAGCACATACAATACTACAACCACAAAGAAACACAAAATTATTAGAAAATATTGCACAGGCGGTTGTGATGAAAATTCACCATAATATATATAGTGTAATTAAAACTTGATTTCCAGATCTAATAAAGTTTTCGAACATCCGTTTCTAAAGGGTTTAAATGGATTATATAGTGTTAATAACACTATTTAGTACAGTTTCATGTTGTCCATATTGTAGATTCTTTCAAGTTAAGTTTTCATACATCTGAAACATCAAGATTACTTTTAACATATAAAATTTGAAGCATGTAAACCCTGATAAACACACATTATTTGTTCTAAAATTTAGCCTTTGAATAACCGTTGTAATGTTCTAAAAGTCCGTATAAAAAAATATTAAAGGCTCCCCCTAATATGGGGCTTCGACTAAAAATAAAACCACTATTTAAGTCTTTCGTTTACAATTAAATGACAAAATATTTTTATACTCCAAATAAATCTACAAAAGGTGATAAATCATGAAGTTTGGTATTGAATTTGTTCCGAATGAACCAATAGACAAGATTGTAAAGCTTGTAAAACTAGCTGAAGATGTAGGATTTGAATACGCATGGATTACAGACCACTACAATAACAAAAACGTGTATGAAACACTAGCATTAATTGCAGAAGGTACTGAAACCATTAAAATGGGTCCTGGTGTAACCAACCCCTACGTAAGAAGCCCAGCAATAACAGCAGCAGCTGTTGCAACTTTAGATGAATTATCCAATGGTAGGGCAACCCTAGGTATCGGACCTGGTGATAAAGCTACCTTTGATGCATTAGGTATTGAATGGACAAAACCAGTAAGTACCATAAAAGATGCAATAACAATGATGAGCACACTCATGGCAGGAGAAAAAACAGAAAGCGGAGCTCAGCTCGGCGGAGTTAAATCTGTTCAGGAAAAAGTGCCAATTTACATGGGTGCTCAGGGACCAATGATGCTCAAAACCGCAGGAGGTTTCTCCGACGGTGCATTAATCAACGCATCAAACCCAAAAGACTTTGAAGCAGCAGTTCCTCTCATAAAGCAGGGAGCTGAAGAAGCAGGCAAATCAATATCTGATGTGGATGTAGCAGCATACACATGTTGTTCCATTGACGACGACGCTGGCAAAGCACTCGGTGCAGCTAAAATAGTCGTTGCATTTATCGCAGCAGGATCACCACCACCTGTATTCGAAAGACACGGACTACCAACCGACACCGGAGCTAAATTCGGTGGAATGCTCGCTAAAGGAGACTTCGGAGGAGCAATCGGAGCAGTAGACGACGCTTTAATGGAAGCGTTCTCTGTTGTAGGTACACCAAAAGAGTTCGTTCCAAAGATCGAAGCTCTCGGAGAAATGGGTGTAACTCAGTATGTCGCAGGGTCCCCAATAGGACCAGACAAAGAGAAATCCATAAAATTACTAGGAGAAGTTATAGACAGTTTCTAAATTCTCCATTTTTCTTTTATTTTTTTAATTGATTGTATATTGAATAAAAAAACTAGTTTTGTTGTATCTCATGAACAAATATAATTTGGCATCCAATTCCATTCTAATTAATTTATATTGGATATGAAGAAATACTACCTATTTTTTTAAAGTATTTGTTTCTACATTTTTCCAGTTCTTTTCAATTAATTTATATATTAGTTATGAATATATATTCATTCATGGTACGGCCTCAAGTGTTTAGAAAGATCTCTAAGAATCCTGAAATACGATGTTTCAAACCAGAAAGTGAAAATTTAGAAGATTTAGAACCTATTCAAATTTCTTTAGATGAATTTGAAGCCATTAGGTTGAGAGATTACCATGATATAAAACAGGTTAAAGCTGCAAGTATCATGGAAATTTCTCAGCCCACCTTCCATCGAATCCTTTCATCAGCACGGAAAAAAATTTCCAAAGCCCTGATTGAAGGTAATCCAATAATAATTGTGGGGGACGGTTTTATAACAGATAAAAAAAGGTACAAATGCAATGATTGTGGATTTGAGTGGCTGAGTAATGAAAAAAAATATGATAAATGTCTCGAATGTCAATCTGAAAATATTGTTAAGTCTGATGAAGAGAATCTACAGATCAAAACTGATCCCGATATCCTTGAAAGACGATCATACGGAGGAAAGGGATTGGGAGCAGGCCCCCCTAGGGTGTGTAAATGCCCTAAATGTGGGTATGAACATCCGAAAACACGGGCAATACCATGTAGAAATACTAAATGTCCTGTATGTGAAACACCACTGTGTGGATCTAATGATTAAGAAGTGAAGTTAATGTTGAATTTATCTAAAATCGGTGAGTAAATGTCTTTTATAGAAATTAGGAATGTTACGAAAACATTTGATGGAACAAATGTGTTAAACAACATCAACGTTGATGTGGACGAGGGGACTGTTTTAGGGATACTTGGTAGGAGCGGGTGTGGAAAATCAGCCCTCCTCAATATGTTAAGGGGAATGAAGGAGTACAAGCCTGATAAAGGATCTGTAATTTACAATGTAGCCTTCTGTCCCAAATGTTTCAGGGTGGAACCTCCGTCATTCAATGGAAAGCAATGTAAGTGTGGAGAAACTTTCGAACCCAAATCCATAGACTTCTGGAATACAGATAGACAGGACTTTGCATCTGTTAAAAAAAGAATAGCCATTATGTTGCAGAGAACATTTGCACTCTACGAAGATGACACTGTGATTGATAACGTTATGAAATCCATCACAGGACACAATGAGGAAGAAACTCTGCAAATGGCAATAGAACTCATTGAACAAGCACAAATGACCCATAGAATAACCCATATAGCGAGAGATTTGAGTGGAGGAGAAAAACAACGTGTTGTATTAGCTAGACAGATGGCAAAAGAACCTATGCTGTTCCTTGCTGATGAACCTACCGGAACGCTCGATCCTAAAACCGCTGAACAAATTCATCACGCCATCATCAACGGTATTAAAGCTAAGGGCATAACCATGGTTATAACTTCACACTGGCCAGAAGTAATGCAGCAACTTTCTGATTATGCTATTTGGTTGGACAAAGGAGAAATAATTGAAGAGGGAAATCCTGAAACCGTGATAAAAAGTTTCATGGACAAAGTACCTCTTCCAGAGAAGAAGGTTGAGTTTACTGTTGGTGGACCTATTGTTGAAATGAAGGATGTTAAGAAACACTACTACTCCATTGAAAGGGGTGTTGTAAAGGCTGTTGATGGTGTTGATTTAACTGTTAACGAAGCTGAGATTTACGGTGTGGTTGGATTGTCGGGTGCTGGAAAAACAACACTTTCTAGGATACTATACGGTTTAACTGATCCAAGTAGTGGAAATATAGATGTTAAGCTGGGTGAAAACTGGATCGACATGACAAAAAAAGGTCCACATGCAAGGGGACGTGTGACTCCATATCTTGGCATTCTTCACCAGGAATATAGTTTGTATCCACATCAAAATGTCTTGGGAAACCTTTCAGATGCTATAAGTCTTGAATTACCAGCTGAATTTGCTAAGATGAAGGCCATTTATGTGCTTAAAGCTGTAGGTTTTGATGAAGAATATGCATCGAGAATTTTGACGAAGTATCCTGATGAACTGAGTGGAGGAGAACGTCACAGGGTTGCATTAGCCCAAGTACTCATAAAAGAACCCAAGATAATAATTTTAGATGAACCTACAGGTACCATGGATCCAATCACAAGGATCCAAGTGACAGATTCCATTATTAGTGCTAGGGATGAAATGAATCAGACCTTCATCATAATCAGCCATGATATGGAATTTGTTTTGGACGTGTGTGATCGAGCATCTATAATGCGTGGGGGAAAGATCCTTAAAACAGGCTTACCAAAAGAAATTGTTGACTATTTAACAGTTTCTGAGAAGGAAGGAATGCTTAAAAACTAAATATGTTTGATAAACGAAAATAAATAAGTGATTAAATGTACAAAGTTTATATAGCATTCCTCTGTATCGTGATTGTGGCTGTAATACTATATCTGAATCCTGCAAGGAAATTTTAATAGTTTGCTCCCATGTATTCAACAAGATGGTGAAGATCATGACACAACATCGAAATCATGAGCTTTACAAGCTCATCACCATAATAGCACTACTCATCATATCCGTTTTATTGACATTTTACTTCCATGTAGTTATTGGTGAGGGTGTGATCTTCACACATTTCTTCTATTTTCCGATAATATTAGCCGCATTGTGGTGGCAAAAAAAAGGACTCATTGTACCCCTATTTCTTATGTTAATGTTACTTGTGAGCTACTATCTTTCTCCTAATTTAAATTATTCAATATATGAAGATGTATATCGTTCGATTATCTTTCTGTCAATAGGCATTGTGGTTGCTATTTTAAGTGATATTATCGATAAAAAGGACAAAGAACTCAGTGCTAGTGAAGAAAAATTTCGTTCAGTAGCAAATTCTGCTGTGGATGGTATAATAACCACCAACAAAAACGGCGCCATAGTCCTGATTAACCCCAGTTTGAAAAGAATTTTTGGGTATGACCTTGATGAAATTAAAGGACAAAATGTCACCATGCTCATGCCTGATAGATATAAGAAGGATTTTGAAACCAAGCTCCAAAATTTCAATTCAACTGGAACACATGAGTTAGATGGGAAAACCTTTGAAAGTATTGGTCTTAAAAAAAATGGGGATGAATTCCCGTTTGAAATATCTGTGGCAACTTGGGGCTACAAAAGTGGACCATACACAACATCAATAATTCGTGATGTGACTGATCGTAAACTTACAGAGCAGCAGCTTCAAAGATCCATCAAAGAAAAGGAGATGCTCCTAAAAGAGATCCATCACAGGGTAAAGAATAATCTTATGATAATATCCAGCTTGTTAAGCCTGCAATCAAGATACATTAAAGATGAAAACTCCAAAACAATCTTCAAGGAAAGCCAAAATCGTGCCAGGTCAATGGCACTGATACATGAGCGCCTGTATCAATCCACCGATCTTAAAAATATAGACTTTGGAGACTACATTCAAACACTTGCCATGGATCTCTACGATACCTATGTTATGGACAAGAACCTAATAAAAATGAATATTGAAACTGATAAGTTGAATCTGGACATTGATACATCCATTCCACTGGGTCTCATCCTAAATGAACTGGTAACAAACAGTTTGAAACATGCATTCTCACCAGGAGATCATGGAACCATAGACATAAAATTCCAGAAACAGGATGAGAAGTATTGTTTAGAAGTGAGAGACAACGGCAAAGGCCTTCCTAAGGATATTGACTATAAAACCGCAGATTCGTTAGGATTAAGTTTAATAACCAGTTTATCAGAACAGATTGATGCGGATTTAGAGTACGTTGGTTATCCTGGCACATCATTTAAAATAAGTTTCAATGAAAAGAAATTTTGATATAAATTAAGATTTAATCTATACATTCATTAAATTGTAACAATCCATAGGATGTCTATGTTTTCATATCCACTTCCAAACTTCAAACGGACTGAAAAATCTTACAAATTATTTATCAAAGTTTAAAAATTTGTTTTTCAAAAGTAAATTCACATAATCTATTTAAATCTTGATAAAAGAATCATACATAAGTAATGTAACTAGTAAAAAAATAATATAGATTTATTTGTTTAATTGTTGATGACGGGAAAGATAAATTAAAAGAGGAGTTAAATATGGTAAACCCCAGTTTATTGGATGGTCTTGATCAAGAAACAAAAGACAACATTGCTAAATCATTGTGGATGAAGAAATTCGACATAGAAAACATCTCAGATAAGTTAATAAAAACATTGGGAAGTGAAAAAAATAGCAATGAAAGCTTTGGAACTAGGATGCAGTACTTGTTTAGAGAAAGGTTAAAAAATCCAGATTCATTCACTCCAAGCTATAAAAAAGTTTACAAAACATTAATTGAACATTCTAGATCACTTACACCACATCAAGCCTATGCAATTTCCTATTTTACTGGTATGGACAGTTCCAAGGGCTATAAATCCATACCTGCTAGTGCTGATTTTAAACTACCTGAAGATGATGCTCCACAGTTTGATTACCAACTAGGTTGGCACTTCATAGTTGGGAGCTGTTTAGGCAGTAATGGAAAAGAATATGGAGTTCAGTTCATGTTCTGGCAATACTCACTCCTTCCACCGGAAATAGCCGAACATTTTGGACTTTCAGATATTGAAAATCAGATCATTGAACTGCACCTAGCAGTCAGTGAAGCCGGGGGAAAACACCACCGCTCCAAACCAATAATAATTGCAGGCACAACAGGATTAATAGACTTTAAAAACAATCCATTCAATTATAAAATGGGTAAAAACAGTATAAAATCCTTACATGAAAATGAGACATTTCCACTTCAAATAACTGGCTGGGGTATGGATCTTGATCAAGATTCAACAACGGAAATTATGGTGGACATAACACTCACACAAACCAAAGATTATCTGCTCCAAGGTAAAAAGGGATGCGATCCATGCTGTGGCGGAGTGGGAACATTGTATTATTCCGTACCCAACTTAAGGATTGATCCAAACAGAAGCATGTTGAAGATCAATGAAGAAGAAGTTTCACTTGTTAGTGGTAAATTCTGGTACGACCATCAATGGTGCAATGGAATGTTACCCGCAGGTAATCCCAGAGTGGAAGTGTTAAGGGCTGCCAACAACTTGAATCAAAAGGCAGCAGGTGGCTGGGACTGGTTCATGGCCCAATTTAAGAATGATAGAGAAATAACTGTTGCTGCCATCCATTCAAATGAGATGACACAGTTCTATGATCAAAAAGGACCCGAACCTCCAGGCATAATGGAAGTTAAAACTTCTGGAAAGTATGTGGACGAAAACAATCACTCCATAAATATCAAGGGCATCTTAAAAATTACAGAATGGATAAAGAGTGATAAAACGCAGGACCCTGAACTATATCCCCCTACAAACACATGGTACCCCCAAAGATGGGAATTCAGCTTTGGAGAAGATGTACCTGAAGATATTAGAAATTTTACAATGACTCCAATAGTGAAAAGCGGTCAGTCAGGATTTTTTGCTAGTGGATTACATTACTCAGAAGGTGCAGTTTATCTAAATGATCTTGACGGAAACTCA
>WASR01000239.1:0-4850 GCA_009712615.1 Methanobacterium sp.
AATTTATTAAATTGAATATTAATTAAATTGAATATTAAATTGAATAAGTTTACTAGGAATTCAAGATCGATTGTGATGGTGTTAATATGTACGTGGTTATAATGGGTGGAGGAAGGGTTGGTCTTGCACTGGCATCTTCCCTGGTTTCAGTTGGACATGATGTAACTTTAATAGAAAATAATCTGGATCTGTGCAGCAATGCTGCGAGTGAGTTGGATGCAATGGTCATTTGTGGAAATGGTACAGACATCAAAACACTCAAAGAAGCGAACATAGCCGATGCAGATGTTTTTGTAGCTGCAACAGGAAATGATGAGGCTAACCTTTTATCATGCATACTTGTGAAGGATTATAAAATACCTAAGGTGATTGCCAGGGTAAGTAACCCTGACCACGATGATGCATTCCGTAAAGTTGGTATCGACATTGTTGTGAGTCCTGAATTAACAGCTGCAGGTTACCTTGAAAAGCTGATCACAAGACCAAAAATAGCTGATCTGATAGTTATTGGAAAAGGAAATGCTGAACTGCTTGATATAAGTGTTAACAATAAGAAGATCATAGGAAAAAAAATAGGGGAAGTCAGCCCCACTGACAACTACATCATAGCTGCAATTTACAAAAATGGGGAAATAAAAATACCAAAGGATGGAATGATGTTGAAGGAAGGGGATAGGATATCCGTCCTTGCCAAGACCCATGCAATCAAGGACGTAACAAAAAAATTTACCCAGTAATAACCTTTTTTTTAAGTTACCTTTGGATATCAACTAATTTTTCATCGATGATACGCATATCCACATTTTCCTCGAAGATGTTTGCAAGTCGTTCGATGGAGGATCTTTTCATATCTTCGAAGTCATCGGTTCCAAACCCTAATTTTTCTAGGCCTTTACTGCTTCGAACATGATCCATGAAGGTTCTTCTGAACTTGAAATTATGGAAAATACCATGGAAGTAGGTTCCTGAGACCAGACCATTCACAGCTCCATCATAACCCCCAGAATCATTACCAAATCCCTTAACAATTTTCATTAGAGCCGGGGATTTTTTCACAGAACTTGTACCTTCATGAAGTTCATAACCCTCCACAGGTTCTCCTTTTAAATCTTTAAACATTCCTTCTCCAGTTAAAATACCTTTACTTTGGGTTATTACCTTTTCAACTTCACCAAACCTGGTTTCAATATTCAGTAAACCCAGTCCTTCCACAGTACCAAATTTGGATTCCTGGTGATCATCGTCGTGGATCATGGTTCCCAACATTTGGTAACCTCCACAGATCCCAAACACTGGTATTTCTTGGGAGAGCTTTACGATTTTATCGGCATGTCCAGATTTTTTAAGGGCAACAAGGTCGCTCACACTGTTTCTGGTACCTGGTATTATTAGTGCATCCACATCTCCAATTTCATCATCCATTTCAATGAGTTTAATTGTCACATCTGGTTCGTATTCCAGTGGATCTATGTCAGTGAAGTTGGATATTCTTGGAAGCCTGAGAACTCCTATCACAACATCACCATCTCCACGATACTTGTGTTCAGATAAAGATGCTGAATCTTCTTCAGGAAGTTTGAGATCATCATCGTAGGGCAGAACACCCAAAACAGGAACTCCAACAATTTCTTCTATCTGTCTGATTCCAGGCATGAGAATGTCTAAATTACCCCTGAACTTGTTGATGATAATTCCCTTGATCCTGTTCCTATCCTCTTCAGGAAGCAAGGAAAATGTACCGGCTATAGATGCGAAAACTCCTCCCCTGTCAATATCTGCAACTAATATTACATCTGCATCGGCCATCCTTGCTATTTGCATGTTTGCAAGGTCTTTGTCAAGCATGTTAATTTCTGCTGGTGATCCAGCACCTTCGATCACTATAATATCATAATCTTCCTTCAATGCATTGATGGAACTCTCTATTGCATCGAGTGCTTGTTGCCTGAAGTTGTTCTGGTAATGATAGAAGTTCATGTCACCTGCAGGTTTTCCATGCACTATTACCTGGGAAATAAAATCTTCCTTTGGCTTGAGGAGGATGGGGTTCATGTTGTAGGATGGTTCAACACCTGCAGCTTCTGCCTGTAGTACTTGGGCCATTGCAATTTCAGCATCTTCACTGGTTGTGTATGAATTCAGGGACATGTTTTGGGACTTAAATGGAGCAACTTTGTAGCCTCTTTTAGCAAATATTCTGCATAGGGCAGTTACTGCAACACTTTTTCCTGCGTTTGATGATGTTCCTTGTATCATTATGCAGGGGTAGTTGTTTTCACGATGCAAATTAAGGGCCTCCTTTTGATAATTTATAGTTTAAAATTAGTAATGTTAATATTAGTTTTTATCATTTACTCAATGTTCATGGTAATTTAAACACACACATAGATTTTTGGATCAGTTTATTAAACATGAGGTTAGAATGCATTGCTCCTGTTTAAATTGTTTGCATCACCTTGTAACTCGTGCTGTCCACTGCTGCTTAGTATGCTTCAAGAAATTCTTGAGATGAAAATTATCGAATCAATGTTTTATATACCATAAGTTACTAAATGATTAACATAATAAAATTTGACAAAACTATAAATATGTCATGGGATCAACATAAAAAAATTCAAAGGACAAATATAAATAGACAAGATTTGTATATTATTATATAAGAAGCAAGTCACTTTATTTTTGGATAGGTAAATTTAGGAGGCTGTCATCGATTATGGCAAGTTTAAATTCAAATTCGAACGGTTCACTCAAGGAAAAGCTTGATTTCAGGACTTATAAGACTTCTGGTGATATAGATATTCCAGATAAGATTATAGATCAAATAATCGGTCAGGAAGAAGCTGTTGAAACTGTGATTAAGGCAGCAAAACAAAGGAGAAATGTTCTTTTAATTGGTGAACCTGGTATTGGTAAGTCAATGCTTGCAAAGGGAATGGCAGAGTTACTGCCTCCTGAAGAACTTCAAGATCTGCTGGTGTATCCAAACATCGAAGATCTACACAACCCCCTCATTGGTGCAATGCCCGCAGGGGAGGGAAAAAAGGTTGTGATGAATTACAAGATCAAGGCAAAGAGCCAGGAAGAAAAGAAAAACTTCTTCATGGTTATAATCATTGGACTCATCTTGGCTGTTGGATTTGTTTTAAGTAGATACTTGGAAGCCATAATAGCTGCAGGAATAGTCCTATTGGTTATGATGCAAATGAAACCCAGAAGTACTGTCATGGTTCCAAAATTGTTAATAAACAACGAAGGCAAGAACACAGCTCCCTTTGTGGATGCAACAGGTTCACATGCCGGTGCCCTCCTTGGGGATGTGCGGCATGATCCATACCAGTCAGGAGGACTTGGAACTCCTGCACATGACCGTGTTGAAGCAGGTATGATTCATAAAGCAAACAAGGGCGTGCTTTACATAGATGAAATCGGTACCATGCAGATGAAAACCCAGCAAGAGCTTTTAACTGCAATGCAGGAAAAGAAATATTCCATAACTGGTCAGAGTGAAACAAGCAGCGGTGCAATGGTACGCTCCCAGCCGGTTCCATGTGATTTTGTGCTGGTTGCATCGGGAAATCTTCAAGTGCTCAAAGGAATGCATATTGCTCTGCGTTCAAGAATCAGGGGTTATGGTTACGAAGTATTTATGAAGGATTCCATGAAGGACACTCCTGAAAATAGGGATAAACTGGTGCAGTTCGTTGCTCAAGAAGTTAAGAAAGATGGTAGAATACCACATTTTAGCAGGGAAGCAGTGGCAGAAATCATAAGGGAAGCTCAAAGAAGAGCTGGTAAGAAAGATTCTTTGACGCTCAGGTTAAGGGATTTGGGTGGTCTTGTAAGGGCTGCTGGTGACATAGCCAAGGGTGAACATTCTGAAAGTGTGACTTTAGAACATGTGATCGGTGCAAAAAAACTGGCAAGAACATTAGAACAGCAAATAGCCGACAGATATATTGTTCAAAGGAAAAAATACAGTGTATTTAAATCTGAGGGCAGTGAAGTTGGTAGGGTGAATGGTCTTGCAATAATAGGGGATAGAAGCGGTATACTTCTTCCAATTGCAGCTGAAGCAGCACCTGCACAGAGTAAAGATGAGGGTAAAATCATAGCCACAGGAAAACTTGGTGATATAGCCAAGGAAGCAGTTCAAAATGTGAGTGCACTCATCAAGAAAAACACAGGTACAGACATATCTAACCATGATATTCATATACAGTTCCTTCAGGCTTACGATGGTGTTGAAGGTGACAGTGCAAGTGTTTCAATAGCAACAGCTGTTGTATCAGCCCTTGAAAATGTTCCAGTTGATCAGTCAGTTGCTCTCACAGGATCCCTGAGTGTGAGGGGTGATGTGATGCCTGTAGGTGGAGTCACTGGCAAAATCGAAGCTGCTGCAGAAGCTGGTATGAAGAAGGTTTTAATACCTCATTCAAACATGGATGATGTTCTAATTGAAGAAAGGTACAAGAACAAGATAGAGGTTATCCCTGTAAAGAATATGAGTGAAGTTTTAGAACACGCCCTAATAGGATCTGGTAAGGATGGTCTTGTAACTAAAATGAAGAAGATCACAGACATTGTTCCCAAGGGCATACTTCAAAAACCCCAGAAACCAGTCACTCATTGATTAAAATTAAGTGGGAATTTCCTTCTCACAAATTTTTTGACTTTTTTTAGTGAAACATCGATTTGGAATTGGGTTCCAATCATCACTTACTATATATGTATGGATTTACAATAAAATAATAAAGATTAATTATGAATAAAATTTGTTCCTGAATCTCAAATTGTCGGTAGGTTCTAATTTTATGATTTCAAAGATTCAAATATTGAAATAATGTTCGTCG
>WASR01000239.1:4860-7131 GCA_009712615.1 Methanobacterium sp.
GAAGATAAAATGGAAAAACTTACAGTTAAAGATTTAAATATATCTAGCGAGATACAGCGTGCTGTTGAAGATATGGGTTTTGAGGAGGCCACTCCAATTCAATCATTAGCCATACCCCATGTCCTCGAGGGCAAAGATGTCACAGGTCAGGCCCAGACAGGAACAGGAAAAACAGCAGCATTTGGAATACCAATTCTCGAAACTGTAGATCCGTCCAATAAAGATCTACAGGCCGTCATACTGTGTCCTACAAGGGAACTTGCAATACAAGTTGCCGAGGAAATGAAAAAACTGTCCAAGTACATGCGAAAAATTGGAATACTACCAGTTTACGGTGGACAACCAATAGAAAGACAAATAAAAGCACTTAAGAAGGGTGTTCAGGTTATTATAGGTACACCTGGAAGGGTTATGGATCATATGAGACGTGGAACCTTGGATATGGGTTCTGTAAAAATGTTGGTCCTGGATGAAGCTGATGAAATGCTTGACATGGGATTCAGGGAAGACATTGAATTTGTTCTGGATTATATTCCAGATGAAAGACAGATTCTTCTGTTCTCTGCAACAATGTCCCCGGATATTTTGTACATAACCCGAAGATATCAGGAAGCACCGGAATTTTTAAAGGTTGTTCCAAAGGAACTAACAGTACCTGAAATTAAGCAGATCTACTTCGAAGTGAAAGAAAAGATGAAACTAGATGTTTTATCTCGTTTACTCGATATAAACGATTTTAAACTATCCCTTGTTTTCTGTAACACCAAAAGAAGGGTGGACAAACTTGTAAACCACCTTCAAATCAGAGGATACGCTGCAGACGGACTTCATGGAGACATGAGCCAGAGGCAGAGGGACAATGTAATGTCCAAGTTCAGATCAGGAAACATCGAGATCCTTGTGGCAACAGATGTTGCAGCCAGGGGAATAGATGTGGACAATGTTGAAGCAGTTTTCAATTTCGATGTTCCAAACGATGATGAATACTATGTTCACAGAATTGGAAGAACTGGAAGAGCTGGTAAAACAGGTATTGCATTCACCTTCGTTTCTGGTAAGGAAGTTTATCAGCTTAGGGACATAATGAGATACACCAAGACCAAAATTGAACAACAGCAGATTCCATCAGCCAGTGATGTTGCCGAGATCAAAACTACCAATTTCCTTGAAAAAATCAAACGCATAATCAACAATGATAATATCGACAATGAAGTGCGCATGGTTGAGAAGATGATGGAAGAAGATTACAGTTCAGTTGAAACTGCTGCTGCACTTCTGAAAATTGTCATGGAAAAGAACGGAACAAAATCAAACTCACAGGACTTTGGAGATACTGGTGCTGCATCAGGACAGGTCAGGCTTTTCATAAATATTGGAAGAAAGGACAAGGTTAAGGTAAGGGATATCATAAGGGCCATAGCAGATAAAACAGGTCTTTCAAGTTCTGCAATTGGAAAGGTGGATATCTTTGATAAATTCTCATTCGTGGAAGTTCCAAAGCAAAGTGCTAGTGATGTGATTTCCATCATGAGCGGAACAAAGGTTAAGGGCAGATCCGTTAATATGGAACCTGCAAACAAGAAAAATTAACCCTTTTATCCTTTATTTTTTTTGAAAATATTGAAATCAAGCATGTTAAACCTTGAAACTAAGATATTGAAGAGGTCTTAAAAAATGTTAGAAACACAAGATTTACAGGGTAAATGGCAGAGTCCTGAAATAGAAACAGTCAACAATCCTGATGGGAGTGTGATGTACATCCAGAGGGAGGCAACATTTAAGGGAGATGAATGGAGCATAAGAATCCGTTCATATCTGGATAAAAATGGAGAGGAACCCTTTTTCACCATACATGCCAAGGGAAATTACATATTGAGTGGTGAATCAAGCTACGTGAATCAAGCCGCTTGTGTTGATTTTAACAACACAGGAAGATTTGTGACTGCTCATCACACAGCACTCGTTGACATGTTAAATGAAGTCAGCTTTGATACAGAATGGAACCTTGATGAGGAGCATGATGTCAGCATAAATGGATGTGCCCTAGTACCATCCATAGATAATTGTCCTGTTGAATACGATATAATCCAGGTGAAAGAAAACAAGATCTACTTCGGAGAGTTCACACCTGATCAAAAGGAAGACATACAAAAACTTTCAAGGGGAGATATTGAACCATCAGAAGATTCTGCCGGTATATGCAGTGTAGATAACAGACCCCGCCAGTTAATGTCGTACCCACTTGTTAAATCCTAATGATCTGACAATTTC
>WASR01000187.1 GCA_009712615.1 Methanobacterium sp.
GTAAAATATTGGAATTTGTTTATGACTGAAAATTTTACCTAACTATCAGGATAAAAATTTTTTAGGGCAGTATTCCTGTGTGGTATTTATTAAAATAAAAAAATCTTTTATTGAAGATGGAAGATGTTCAAAATGGACCTCGCGAAACAATCGGAAATATTAAAGAATGTATTGAAACTAAAAAATGAACCATTAGCAATTATTTTTACCAACGACCAGGTTTCTACGGGAAAATATGAAAAAACACCCATATGCAAGGCTATTAAACTTGCATCAGAGGGTGATAGCTACATCATAGACGAAGAAACATCGACATGTCCTGGCGGAAGCAGGTACTGTGGATTTTCAGATACTCCATCGAGGAGTGAAAAGAGAAGACTCCAAAACTTCTTAACACGCGGTGAAAAACTTACAAGTTCAATAGTATCCTTTGAAAGAATGCAGAAGTTGAGTGTAGAACCTCCAACAGGACTTTCAGACAGAATAATTATCTGTCCCCTAAGTTCATCGGAAAAACGTCCAGATCTGGTTTTATTTTTAGTCAATCCTGAACAGGCATGTAGAATTGTAACACTGGACACTTATTGGGATGGTCTGTCTCCTGATAAGCAGATCATAGCGGAACTCTGTCATACAGCAATTTCATACACCCTCATGACTGGAAACACCAACTTATCAATGGGTGATTGGACAGCAAGACATCACCAGGGATTTGATCCAGATATCCTATTCCTTTCAGTACCCTTTGAAAGGATGGACAATCTCATAAAGGCAGTTCCCCACTGTTCTGCAGGAGATGCTTCAGTAGTGATCCCAGAAGAATTTCAAAATGACTGAAATAATTTCACAGATTGAAATATTTAGTTTAATAAAAAAAAATTGATAGAAGGAGATGTAAAACATGAAGGTCAAGTACGCAACCATAGCAGTTTCAGATATGGAAGAATCAGTGAAGTTTTACACGGAAGTAATGGGATTTAACGCTGATCATACATTGGAACCCTACCCTGGATTTAATATAACATTCCTTGCCAACGAAGGAGAGGCAATGGTGGAACTCATCGAAAACAAAAATGAACCACAAACTCCGGGTATTTTTCTTATTGGAATGGAAGTCGAGGATATGGACAAAACAGCGGCTGAATTAATAGATAAAGGCGCTGAATTTATTAGGGGACCATTAGAAGTTGGAGACGGTGCTAAACTGGCATTCTTAAAGGATCCAAACGGAGTAGAAATCGAACTCATCCAGCACTAAAAAATTTTTTGTAGGTTAAAAGCACAGCATTTAAAATATACTCTACAATTTGGGTCTAATTAATGTGCTCTATATTTATAGTATCCCGAAAATAAATTGGATTCTGACCCAAAAATAATAGAAATATAATGGGTTTAAATTAATGAGGTGTTTAACCATGAATAAATTGTTACTGTTATCCATATGCACAGTGATACTGTTTGTGAGTCCTGTTTGTGCAGCTGATTCTGGAAATGGAATGGATCTCCAAGGAATTCAAAATAACACCGATGTCTACGGTACCATCAACAGCTGGTTTAACACAGTCCAACAGGATGTTTATGGATTCATTGATGCTGAAAATCTTCAGGAACAGTTTGGAAACTACCTGAACACATCAAATATCGAATCCACAGTCAACGCAGACATTCAAAACATTGATGTTCAGAATTTTATAAGCAATCTAACCAACAACCAAGATATTCAGTCTTTCATAAACAACCTAAACATTCAATCCATTACAAATAATCAGGATATTCAGTCTTTCTTAAATTATCTTAAGCTAAAAACTGGCCAGAACTAGAAGATGATATGTCCAATTGTTGTACAGCAGACTTTTCAGTGCTGTAAAACAATCTAATTTTTTTTATTTCCTTCCGTGTATAATTCCTATGTTTCCCACCATGAATGGGAGTTTTAATGATCTTGGGATAAAGTCATAGTCACTCGTGTGGATGAAATTCACCTCTTCAATTCCCCAATCCATTATGGTGTCCAGTAGATCGTCGATATTTCCATAGATCCTTTTTTCTTCGAATATATCCTGGAATGAGAATACTCCGCCCTTTTTAACGACCCTAAGAGCTTCTTTTATCACCATTTTTTTGTCAGCACTGTCTTTAACTTCATGAAAGACCATGTTACTCATGACTGCATCGAAGGATTCATCTTCAAATGGAAGATCAGATGCCGATGCCTTTAGAAATGTGACCCGGTTTTCAACACCTTCAATTTCAGCATTTTTTTCACACACATCCTTTGAAAAATCCCACATTCCACCCCAGTAATCAATTCCAGTTGCATATGCATGGGGATATTGTTTAAGTGCTTTGATTGTTAAGGGAGCATTACCACATCCAATATCTAATAATTTTCCATCACCGTCCCATTTTAATTCATCGAGTACCAGGTTCTGTATTTTAACCTGCAGATCACCGCCTTCGGGTGCAAACTGAGCCCGTGCATACGAAGTGTACATGGTTATCATGAGGAATATGATGGCCAATATTATCACAGGGTAGTAAAAATAGGAAACAACTACAAACAACATTCCAATAAGTCCAGGTATGTAAACGTATTTGTTTGGAACCCAGTTTCCATAATTTGTGTCTTTTTTATTCATATTTTCTTCAGTTTCATCCATGAATAATCCTCCTCCTGAAATTATATGGGATGTTATAAATTTTTCTAAGTTAATTTTATTAAATAAATATTAATTATGATCGATTCCATATAATATCGGGGGTTGATGAGTAGATGTCACGCGTAAAAATACTTATGGTTGCAGATAGAGTATCAGAAAACACTGATACACTCAATATTTTGAATTCTTTGGGCTTTGATGTATCATCCATGACCTCGAATATCGAAGAATTGTGCGCCCAAAACATCAACCACGACCTGGTTGTGGTGGACTTAGCATCCACAGACAACTATAAAAAACTAACATCACTGCTGGATGAATTGAATATTCCCGTAATTTTTCTAACAGAATCCTCTGAAGAAATAGGAATGAAACAACTGAATCTTATACAGTTTCATGATCAGCTGAGAAAACCATTCACTCCAACAGAACTTAAATACGCCGTTGAATTTTTAGTTTACAAGTACGAAACTGAAAAAAATCTAGTTTCCAACGATGTCCAAGTTAGATATAATGATTCTGAATTTGTTAAACAGACCCACAGCTCTTTTCAGGATATGACTAAACTAAGAAAGTATGAAGAAAAACTAAAAGAAATAAACCATCTACATTCTACCATCATCCAAATAAATCAATCTATCCTACGAATTAAAGATAAAGATAAGCTGTTTCAAACTGTGTGTGACGTTTTTATTGAATATGGAAATTTTGAAATGGCGTGGGTGGGGCTCATTGATTTTGAAACAGGCGACATCAAACCAGTGGCCTATGCTGGAAATGAATCAGGCTATCTTAAATTAATTCCTCTAAACATTTATAAAGAACCTTTATTAGATAGATTTTGGTTAAAAAAGTTTAATCAAGGTATTTTAGGTGTTTTAGGGAATATAAATTCATTTGAGCACTGTGAATGGCGAGACGAAGCTATTAATAGGGGTTATCATTCATTAATTTCCCTTCCCCTTAAAGTAGATGGAAAAGTCATTGGAATCATCAATATCTACTCTGGCAAGCCAGATTACTACCTGCAAGAAGAAGTAGATCTTATAAGCAAGATAGGAGTGGATTTATCCTTTGCCATCAAGGTTATTGAAACTGAGAATGATAGAAGGCAGGCTGAAAAAGCATTGAAGGCTAGTGAGAAACAGTACAGGGATCTGGTTGACAACTCCCTGATTGGAATTTACAAAACAAATGTGAAGGGCGAAATTCTGTTTGCAAACCAGGCTGTGGCCAATTTATTTAATTACGACAGTGTTGAAGAACTGAAAAGCCATAACATCATTGATGTCTATAAAAACAAAGATTATAGGCGTGAATTTTTAGAGGTATTAAACAAAAAGGGAAGGATTAGCCGGTGTGAAAGGGAAAATATTCGAAAGGACGGTCGAACAGTCCATGTTTTAAGCAGTGCAAGTTTGGATGGTGATGTTATATCTGGCATGTTTATGGACATTACAGAACGTAAACAGGTTGAGGATAGGTTTCATTCAATCATCAACAATTCTGCAGATCTATTCATAATAGTAAATGATGAAAGACGCATAACCTTCAGTTACCCAACATCTGAACGTATATTGGGTTACACAAATGAATTTTTAACTGGTAAAGATCCGAGTGATTTCATCCATCTAGAAGACGTTGGAATATTCAAAGAACATCTTGAAGAAGTGAGTAAAACCCGTGATAAAGGATTGTTCACTGAATACAGGATAAGGAAATCAAATGGAGAATATCTTCCTGTGGAAGCTGTGAGTCAGAATATGATGGATGTTGCTGGAATCAATGGTATTGTAGTGACTGCCCATCCAATTCAAGAACGCAAGGAAATGGAGGAAACCCTCCAAAAGAGTGAAGAGAGATATAAAACACTTTTCCAATTAGATCCAGATTACACACTACTACTTGGGCTTGATGGAAAAATATTGGATGTTAACTCTGCAACAGAACAGTTTTCAGGCATTTCGAAGGATAAATTGGTGGGAAAACGTTTCAAGGAGCTCAAGGTATATCCTGCTGCTGATGAAGATCTGCATATGAAGATGTTTTCAAAGCTAGTTGAAAATGGAAAATTGTCTCCATATGAATCCAGGGTTATAGATCTGGAAGGAAAAATTCACTGGGTTAAAACTGTTCTAACAATAATAAAAAGGAATAATATTCCGATTTACTACTTAATAATTGCAACGGACATAACTGAACTTAAGAAGAAAGAAGAAGCCTTAAAAGAAAATCAGAGGGTTTTTGAGACTTTAATAAGTAACCTTCCAGGAGTTGCATACAGATGTAAAAATGACTCCCAGTGGACCATGGAATTTGTTAGCGGGGGATGTTATGGTTTAACAGGTTACCAAGCTGAAGATCTCATCATGAATAGCGAAGTATCGTACAGTGACATCATTCACCCCGATGATAAGGAGAAAGTATGGAATACGATCCAGAAAGCCCTTGATAAGAACGAACAATTCAAGATGATCTACAGAATCTGCACAAAGGATCAAGGGATAAAATATGTGTGGGAGCAAGGAAGGGGCATTTTTTCCGATAATAATGAGTTAGTATGGTTGGAAGGATTCATCACAGATGTTACTCGCCGTATCATAGATGAAGAAAAAATTAAGGAATCTGAAATTTATTACAGGACCATGTTTGAGAACACCGGAGCCGCAACTGTCATACTTGAGAGGGATAAAACCATATCTCAGCTTAATACCGAGGCAGCTAATTTATCAGGCTATAGAAAGGATGAGATAGAAAACAAGAAGAAATGGACAGATTTTGTGGTGAAATCAGATTTGAGTAGACTAGAGAATTATTTTGATTTGAGGATGAAATCTGAATCAGCTCCAATAAAGTATGAAACAAAATTAATCAATAAATCAGGGGATATTAAGGATATTTTTGTTACAATAGCACGTATCCCTGGTACTGAAAAGGAATTGGCATCAATTTTAGACATAACAGAACTCAAAAATGCAGAGAAAGATCTCCAGGCCTCGCTGAAGGAGAAGGATATTCTACTCAAGGAAATACATCACAGGGTAAAAAACAATATGCAGATAGTTTCAAGTTTATTGAATCTTCAAACCCAGTATGTTGATGGAGACGAAACTCAAAATGTTCTGAGGGAGAGTCAGGGGCGGGTTAAAACCATGGCCATGATCCATGAGAAACTGTATCGTTCCAATGATTTCACCCAGATAAGGTTCGATGAATATATAATAAAATTGATATCAGATATTTTCTACTCATGCAACGTTAAAAAAGACAGGATTAAATCTGTTGTTCATGTGGATGAGGTGAATTTAAATATTGAAACTGCAATACCTTGTGGATTGATCATCAACGAACTCATATCCAACAGCCTGAAGTACGCATTTCCGGAAGATGCCTCAGGATAGCTCTGCGTCGGCCTCAAAAAATCTGGGGAAAACTACGAATTGACAATATTTGATGATGGTATAGGATTTCCAGAGTCCCTAGATTTCAGAAACACAGATTCCTTGGGATTACAACTTGTCAATAATTTGGTGGATCAAATCGATGGACAAATTGAACTTAACACAGATAAAGGAACCAAATTCCGAATAGAATTTAAAGAACAAGATTACAAGGAGAGAGTACCATTAAATGGTTAAACAACAGATTAATATCCATTTAAGCCAATTAATTTTTAAATAAATGAAATCAAATATTTACAAAGACTCTTTTTTTGTACAGCTCTTTTAAGTCTTAAATTTTAGATATAAGTGAGTTGGGCTTACCAAAAAAATAGGAGGTTGTGTAAGCCCAACTATGTACTTTATATCAAGGGTTAAATATTGGGGGGTGTGCCATGTATTTACATAGACACAATTAGTTGTAACGTGTTCATGTTTTAAATTGATTTTCCCAATTTACACCCCAATCATGCACAAATTCAAACCCAAAGAATACCCATTTAATTCTAAATTATCGCACTCTAAACCCCTAAAAAAAATTCCAAGACTGTTTGGTTTGATACATATGATTTTTTTTATGTGACTCTGAAAATTAGTGGAGTATGTACCGTATGCATATTCAAATACATATCAAGGATTGCAGACCTCACAGGGTTCATAGTCCAAATTTATTGCTTCTTCTCTTGAATTAAAGAATATTTTATTTGCATCGTTCATCTTTGAAACATACCTGCAAGAAGCCAGATGAAACTTTTTGGTGTTGATGTTCCCGACGTAACTACCTGATCCAGCGCTGGATTGTTTAGAACTAGAATTGCTCACAGAAGATATATTGCCTGCTGTGGGTGAAACATAATTTGTTGGAGTTGGATTCTGAGTAGATGTGTTGGTATAACCCTGATTTGAAGAGTTTCCGCTGTCACTGGTGCATCCAGATATTCCAATTGCACCTAAAATCAAAAGAATTGCCAAAAATATTGTTATTTTTTTCAAAAATATCAATCCCCCCAGATGAATTTTTGTTC
>WASR01000180.1 GCA_009712615.1 Methanobacterium sp.
AACTTTTTATTAATAATATCAATTTATTTGCACCAAAAATTTCAAACAAACAAATGGTATGGTTTGAAATTGTCCTCATTTGTTGAAATTTATGGATGTAAATGGGCTCATAAAAAATCTCAGAAACCCTCTATATATAATTCTATTTTCATTGATCACTAAAAAAGTTCACCATATCATTACTCAGAATAGTGTAAACTTGGGATCATCTGATCGGATAAAAAGTCATACTTAAAAAGGGGATTGTTAATGAGATTGGCAATAATTTCCATGTCTATTCTTGCTGGAACTTGTAGATAATAAAAACACCCACGATCATTATTATGCCGTAGAGTAGTTGCATGATTGTTAATGGTTCTTTGAGTATTATAAATGAGAATATTGCTCCTGACAATGCAGCAAATGGAAATATTGATCCTGTTCTGGCAGAACCTATCTGTCTTATGGAGTAGAGTATCAATACAACTGTGAATCCAATAATGAAAACACCGACGAATATCAGGTACATAACATGATCAAGGGGCAGTGAAAGATTTTTATGCAGCATTAAACTGAGTGTCAGAAGTATCAAACCTCCAACAGTACATTTTACTGCACTTATCATGAGCAGATCCCTTTTGAAACTCAGAAATTTGCTCAGCGTTGTATCCAGACTCCAGAAAAATGTTGAAACCACTATGAGTATGGAACCCAAACCTTCCGTAGCCGAAAATTCGAGACTGTTCCCGTTGGTTGCAAGCAGTATGGTTCCAAGCACAATAAGAAATACTCCCATCAACTCTTTTTTTCTGAACCTTTCCTTCAGTAGGACAATACCAAATGCGATGGTGAAAAGCACTTCAACGTTCATCAATAACGATGCATTAACAGCTGTAATATTATTAAGTCCATTTAAATATACTAATGGTGCAATGACCGAACCTGAAACTGCTGTTACAAAGATTAACATGTAATCTTTGGTTTTGAAAATTGTTTCGGCTTCCAGATTGGAATCCATGATACTCATGAGGTGATTGTTTATTCCAGAATATCTCACTAAAAATAAGAAAATCCCTGCAATGGAGTAAATAAGGGCTGATAATGCGAGGGGATCGAGATCCTGGAGTAATATCTGGAACATGGGATTCCATATCCCGAAGAGTACAGTGACAGCTACCAAACAAAGGTAACCTCCCTTAACATTTGAAACACTAGCTTTTGAAGATGAACTCATTGAAAACTCCACAAATGGTTATTAATATCAATTTAACTTAGATACACAATAATATGATTAATTAGTTGTCGACAATAAACTTTTCAGAATAATATAATATCCTTCGATTCATAGTATTATTGTCATAAAATATTTCTCTTTAGGGGTATAAAACACATGTTTAAAATAGCTTTCAAGGTAGCATATATTGGAACGGGTTATCATGGATTTCAAAGGCAGCCCAATCTCCCAACTGTTGAAGGTGAACTCTTAAGGGCATTTAAAAAATCAGGAATATCAGAAAACCCAGAAAACTCTGATTACTCCATAGCCGGGAGAACAGACAGGGGCGTGAGTGCCATTGGAAATGTTGTGAGTCTTAAAACCAACTCAGACATTACAATCAATCAGATAAATTATTACCTCCCATCAAACATACGCATAATAGGATTCACAAGGGTTTCTAATGGTTTCAAACCCAGATATGCTAAAAAAAGGCATTACCGGTACATTCTAGATAAGGGTTTATGTCCAGAAAATTCTTTAAACTTAAAACTCATGAAACAGGCCGCCAAAAAAATGGAGGGAAAACATAACTACATAAATTTCTCCAAAAGATCAGAGAGAAATCCTGAAAGAATGGTTTACAGCGTCAATATAGCTGAAACTTCTGATAATGTGGTGTTTGATGTGATTGGTGAAAGTTTCCTCTGGAACATGGTCCGAAAGATGGTGAAAGTGTTAGTAATGGTGGGAAGAGAAGAGCTGACTTTAAATGATTTGGAAACACTGTTCAATCCATATATTCCTGCTTCAATCAAACCTGTACCTTCAGAGGGTCTGATACTCATGGATGTTATTTATGAGGGAATTGAATTTACCTGTGAAGGATATGCAGTGAATAATTTCATGAAAACTCTGAAACAGGAATATGCACGTAAGAAAACCATTCTTGATGTGGAAAAAGAGATGATCAATGTTTTAAATGGATTTTGAAAATCCCAACAAACCATAAATATTATGTCATCAATATATATTCATGTAATTACCCAAATGGAGGAAATATTCTGGTGTACAAGAATACAGGTTCAGAGGGTATTAAAGAATCAAATCTAATTTTTAAGACACAAAGATCCAGTAGAACTACAAAGGGAATAATTGTAGGTTACGACCCTGGTTTAACAGTGGGAATTGCAATATTAAACCTTAATGGCGAACTAATTTCCCTGGACAGCTTCAAAGAAATCAGGCGCTCAGAAATAATAAGCCACATCATTGGCTATGGAAATACAGTTTTAGTTGCCACAGATGTTTATCCAGCACCAAAAACAGTTAGAAAAATCGCAACCACCTTAAATTCTAAAATATGGTCTCCCTACAAAAATATGTCGGTGGAGTCCAAGATTGAAATTGTTGACAACTTCACAGCCACAGCAAACAGTTTGAATGTGCCACAAAACGCACATGAAAGGGATTCACTGGCAGCTGCTGTGAAAACCTATAAAGATCATCTAAACAAGTTTAGACAAATAGAGAAGCGTGCAGAAGAATTATCAATGACTGCAGATATGATCGATGAGGTAAAAATACGAGTATTAATGGGAAATCTATAAGCAACTCTTTAAAGGAAGTTTCACAACAAAATAGGGACACTGGTTACATTGGAAATTTAAATCATAAATCAAGGGCATCATCAAAATCTTGCATGGATAGAAATGTGCTGAAACTCGAAAACAGTACAGAAGATCCTAAAACCAATACAAGGGAAATGAGTCCTGAAGAATTGACAATTAGCAGGTTGAAAAATAAGTTAAACTCCCAAAAACGTTACATCAACGAACTTAGGGAATTAAATCAGGAATTAGAGGGTGAAGTTAGATTCCAAAAAATGGAAATATCTAAACTTCAATCCAAGATGGATAAACTTCGAAACGAATACTCCAGAAAGATACTGGAAAAAAGAGAATTTGCATCCAAGATATCAATGATAAAGAGACTTCAAAATAAGTACTCCCAGGAAAGATCATTGAGATTGGAACTGGAAAAACAGTTAGATCCAAATTTTGGATTGAAAACCATTGGAGAAGATGCAGTTCAGCTGAAGATCATAAATTCCTTCACAAGGGAAGGTATACGTGAATCATCCCTTCTAATGAAAATATCCAAGGGAGACATTATACTCCTTGAAAATTCAGAGGGTGGAGGTTCAAACACAGCAACAATACTGTGTGAAATGGGAGTTAAGGCTGTAATAACCCGGGATAAAATATCAGATCCTGCTGAAAATGTTTTCAAAAACTGCATGATACCAGTCATACCCGAAGATTCCATTCAGATTAAAAAAATAGCAGATCTAATCTACGTGGAAACAGGGGATCTTGATGATCAGATCAAAAATTGGATGGAAAAAACCCGAAAACAACAAAAAAATGAAGATAAAAATAAATTAATCAGTCTCGTGGATGAATACAGAGCCCAAAGAAGAAGAGAGCTTGACAGCTGATCCAAGTCAAAGTTCTTAAAGGGTTCTAACAAATTCTTTTTTTAAAGATAAGTTTTAAGATGCACCGATCACTATGATACATTATAGGGGGATAATTTAAGATGAAAATAGCATTTATAATAGGTACCCGTCCCGAGATTATTAAAATGGCACCTATAATTGATTTAACACAAAAATGGGGGCTTGAATATGTTCTCATTCACACTGGACAGCATTACGATCACGAGATGTCACAAAAATTCTTTTTAGATCTAAAACTTGAAAAACCACACTACAACATAGGTGTTGGATCAAATTCCCATGGAAAACAAACAGCACAAATGATTGAAGAAATAGAGAAGGTTTTAACACATGAAAAACCCGATGTCGTCATGGTACAGGGGGACACAAATGCAGTTTTAGCAGGAGCAGTCGCAGCATCCAAACTAAATCTTGCGGTTGGCCATGTTGAGGCCGGGCTTAGATCCTTCGATCGAACCATGCCAGAGGAAATAAATCGAAAAATTGCAGACTGCTGTTCATCCATGTACTTCGTACCAACCGAGGAATCAGCCTTAAATTTAGCCATGGAATCTGTGGATCCACATGAGATATTCATAACAGGGAATACCGTGGTGGATGCATGCATGAGACATCTTAAAATTGCGGAAGAAAATTCAAATCTACTCTCAGAACTCGATGTGGATGGAGACATACTGACCCTGACCATGCACAGGGCAGAAAATGTGGATGATCCAGAGAGGCTGAAAAATATTTTGGATGCCATCATGGAACTCGAAGATATTACAGTTGTATTCCCAGTACACCCCAGAACACTGAAAACGTTGGAAAACTTCGGATATTTAGACAGACTCAAAAATTCAGCCCATATAAACCTAACCAAACCCATAGGTTACCTGGACTTCTTACTGCTACTTTCAAGGTCTAAATTTGTCATGACAGATTCTGGTGGTCTTCAGGAAGAAGCAATAACACTCAACGTACCATGCATCACATTAAGATACAATACAGAAAGGCCAGAAACAGTAACTGCAGGTGGAAACATACTTGTTGGCTCAGATAAAACTAAAATAATCGAAACAATAAAAAGGATCTCGAGTGACAATGAACTCTACAAGAAGATGCAGGATGCTGAAAATCCATATGGAGATGGCAGTTCTTCAGAAAAAATTTTAAATGCACTTTTAAAATTTGAAAAGGAAGAAAAGTTGCATATAAACTCCCCTGATAACATAATGAAAGGTTTGAGTCGCAGCATACTCACGATTGACAACAACATAACTGTAGAGGAATACGAAGCCCTGAACACATCTTCAAGGATTCAGCTAGTTTTTCAGCGAGAAAAAATTATATTCCCTTCTCCAGAATTAAATTTGAAGCACAAAAAGATTTTATTAAACAAATATTAAATAGCAGAGTTACAAAGAAAACTTTTTAGTATGAGTTCCAATAGAACATATTAAAATTTCTTTTTGGAGGAAACCAATGAAACTGCTTGTTTTTGAATTTGCAACAGCATCAGGGATAGATGATCCATTCATAACAGCCGAGGGTCTGGCAATGTTAGAGGGTGTGCTGGATGATCTAAAGGAATTCAAACCACACTACCTATTACCAACAGAAAAAAGTGAACTCAATTTAGATGCAGTTCCAATTGTTGCGGGAGAAAACGTTGGCAAATGGCTCGCTGAGCACATAGGTGAGTACGATGCATGCTTTCCCATAGCTCCAGAAGAAGATGGAATTCTCCATGATCTGACCAGGATCATAGAGAATAATGGTGTCAGGGTGTTTGGTTCCAATTCAAATGCAGTTAAATTAACAACAGATAAATTTGAAATGTACAATTTTTTAGCCGGCAAAGTTCCAGTCATAAAAACAGAAAAAATCCACTTCAACCAAGAACTTGAAGAAATTGGCAGGGCTGTATTTGAGAGTTCAAATTTAAAGGTTATTAAACCTGCAGATGGTGTTTCATCTTCTGGTGTGATGGTGGTAAGTTCATTGGAAGAATTTTTAGATGGTGCTAAAAAAATCCAAAAGTTCACCAAACTTCCCTACTTTGTGATGCAGGATTACATACCCGGTTTCAGTGTCAGTGTGAGTCTGTTAAGTAACGGTAAAACAGCAACCCCAATCAGTTTAAATCTTCAGGATGTGGAAGTGAAATCTGGTGAAATTAGTTACCATGGTGGAAAGGTTCCCTTCGTTCATGATCTTTCAGAACATTCAAAGGATATTGCTAAACAGGCTGTAGAACTTTTTGAAGGTATTGTGGGTTTTGTTGGGGTTGATCTTATCCTGGGCGAGGATGAAGTGCATATCGTTGAGATCAATTCGAGATTAACCACGCCATACGTTGCACTCAGAAAGATCACCAACTTCAACCTTGCCACGGCTGTGATAGATTCAGTTAATGGTGAGTTACCAGTTGACATACAATTGGATGGACAAGTAAAATTTTATAAGGAGGGTAAATCCCTCAGGGTCAGTGTTTTAGAATGAGAATAGCAGGTTTTGATATAGGTGGAGCAAATACGGATTTAGCAGTTGTTGAACTGGATGAATCAGGTGATATAACAGATATAAAAACAGATTTTAGTTACCTTCCAATGTGGGAACGTAAAGATGATCTTGTCAAGGTTTTAAAGGAATTACTAGAACCCTTCGGTGAAGTTGATGCTGTTGGAATTTCAATGACAGCAGAACTGGTGGATGCTTACAAAACAAAAAAAGAAGGGGTTGAAGATATAGCTTCAAAATCCAATGATGCCTTCGATGTGCCGGTGGGTTTTGTTGGTTTAGATGGGATGATGAGTCTTAAAGAAGTGTTAAACGATCCTTTGAAGGCTGCAGCTGCAAATTGGGTTGCAACTGCCCCACTTGCAGCTAAAATTAAACAGGACACCATACTTCTTGACACTGGAAGTACAACCACCGATATTATTCCTATAAAGCAGGGTAGTGAGTGGGCCCTTGGAAGATCAGATCTTGAAAGGTTGCAAACTGGTGAACTGGTTTACTCGGGTACTTTGAGAACAAATGTGGCTGCTCTTGTGGAGAAGGTTCCTTTAAATGATACAATGGCAAGGGTTGCATCAGAACTTTTTGCAGTAACTGCAGATGTTCACATGGTTTTGGGTAACATAAGCAAGGAAAATTACAGTGGAGTCACCATGGATGGTGCTGGAAAATCCATTGTTGACTGCAGGAGGAGAATTTCAAGGGTTGTTTGTGGAGATCTAGAGGTTCTAAGTACTGATGATATTGAAAACATCGCAGCCTACATCTACTCTGAACAGGTTAGAAAAATTTCAGAAGCCTTAAAAGAGGTTTCAAACCGGAATCACATTTACCACGTGGTCACCACGGGTTTGGGAATGGATATAATTGCCTCCATGG
>WASR01000006.1 GCA_009712615.1 Methanobacterium sp.
ATTTAAACCAGATCAGTAACATCGATGTATCATCGATAAATAGTAAATTTGATTTTTTATAATAATTTGAGGAGTATAAATGGAAGCAACTTCATCCACAGAAAAGTCCAAACCATCAGTAGCAAAATTTGAAGAGTTTTTCAGTACCAAATATAAAGACACTATCTTTGAAGCACTTGAAAAGTATCCCGATGAAAGATCCGTGGTTGTCAGTTATTCCGAACTTGAAATGTTCGATCCAGATCTTGCAGATCTTCTCATAGAAAAACCAGAGGAAGTAATAAAAGCCTCTCAAAAGGCTATAAAAAATATTGACCCCCTCGGTAAAAATGCAGAACTGAACATCAGATTTGAGGCTATTCGTAACAACATTCAGCTCAGATTCTTGAGAAGTAAATACATAGGGAAGTTTGTGGCTGTGGATGGAATTGTTCGTAAAACAGATGAGATCCGCCCAAGGATAATAAACGCCCTTTTTGAATGTAGAAGCTGTATGAGACTTCAGGAAGTTCCTCAGACAAGTAATCTCATAAGTGAACCTGCACTCTGTCAAGACTGTGGTGGTAGATCCTTCAGATTGTTGCAGGAAGAATCAGAGTTTATGGATACGCAAACCACCAAATTGCAGGAACCCCTTGAAAACTTGTCTGGTGGTGAAGAACCCAAACAGATATCGGTTGTTATGGAAGATGACCTGGTTGACACCCTAACCCCTGGAGACATTGTAAAAATTACAGGCATAATGAAGACTGTGCGGGATGAAAAAACCAAGAGATTCAAGAATTACATCTACTGCAACTACATAGAACCTCTTGAAAAAGAATTTGAAGAGTTAAAAATTAGTGAAGATGATGAAGAGGAAATAAAAAGACTGGCATCTGATCCTGATGTTTATAACAAGATCATAAGTTCAACAGCCCCTTCAATACAGGGTTACAGAGAAGTTAAAGAAGCCATTGCCCTTCAATTATTTGGTGGTTCTCCTAAGGAACTGGAGGATAAAACTAGGATAAGGGGAGATATCCACATCTTGATTGTGGGGGATCCCGGTATTGGTAAGTCTCAGATGCTCAAGTATGTATCAAAACTTGCACCCCGTGGTATTTACACCAGTGGTAAAGGTACGAGTGGTGTTGGATTGACTGCAGCGGCTGTTCGTGATGAATTTGGAGGATGGTCACTCGAAGCAGGTGCCCTTGTTTTAGGGGATAGGGGTAATGTATGTGTTGACGAGCTGGATAAGATGCGTTCCGAAGACCGTTCGGCAATTCACGAAGCACTAGAGCAGCAAACAATCTCAATAGCAAAGGCAGGTATTATGGCAACATTAAACTCCCGTTGTTCTGTTCTTGCAGCAGCTAACCCTAAATTTGGAAGATTTGATCAGTACAAATCCATAGGTGAACAGATCGATCTACCATCCCCAATTCTGTCACGTTTCGATCTGATATTTGTAGTTGAAGATAAGCCCGATGTTGAAAGGGACAGTAAACTGGCAGCACATATCCTGAACATACACAAGGACACTGCAATACCATTTGAAATAGAACCGGAATTATTGAGAAAGTACATTGCCTATGCCAGAAGGGAAGTGAGTCCCAAACTCACAACAGATGCAATAGCGGTTCTCCAGGAATTTTATGTTGGAATGAGAGGAGGGGCAGCAGAAGATGATTCTCCGGTTCCAATAACTGCTAGGCAACTTGAAGCTTTGATCAGGCTTTCTGAAGCTAGTTCCAGGATCAGGCTTGGGACAGAAGTAACAAAGGAAGATGCCCAAAGGGCAATCACCATTCAACAGAAATGTATGAAACAGGTAGGTTACGATCCAGAAACTGGAAAACTCGATATTGACAAGGTTGAAGGTCGTCCAGCAAAATCTGACAGGGATAAAATCCGTCTAGTGACAGAAATCATCGGTGAACTCAGTGAAGAGTACGGTGGAAGAACACCAAAAAACATACTTATAACTGAAATGTCCGATAGATATAATATGAGTGAAGAAAAAGCTGAAGAAATTATAAAAATCCTCAAGAGGAAAGGAATAATATTCGAACCTCAGCAGGGATATTATAAAATAGCATAAAATTAACTTCTTCAATCATTTTATATTAAAAATTTGAATTTTTTTCAGATTTATACAGCTTATAAGCAGATATTTACAAAAAATAGTGAAAAATATAGATATTTTGGAGGTAAAAAAATGGCCGATTATAACGAATTATTAGACCGAGCTTTAGATCAGCTTCCACAGGGAGTTGAGGAAACTAAGAGGTTCAATGTTCCAAATGCATACTCAATGATCCAGGGTAACAGAACTATGATCCAGAACTTCACAGAAGTAACAGAAGCATTGAACAGGGATCCACAACATGTTCTCAAATTTTTATTGAGGGAACTTGGTACTGCAGGTAACCTTGAAGGAACCCGTGCAATACTCCAGGGAAAATTCACACATTACCTCATAAATGAGAAATTGGATGACTACGTTAAAAGATTCATCATGTGTCATGAATGTAACAGACCAGACACAAAAATTATCAGGGAAGACAGGATTTTCATCCTTAAATGTGAAGCCTGTGGTGCAAAGGCACCTCTAAAAACACTTTAATTCCTGATTTCTTTTTTCTTTAGTCTAAAAATTTCATATTATTTTTTTATTAAATTAATTAATTATAGGTGACCCCAATGTTTTGTCCAAGATGTGGTAGTGATGATGAAGAACTTATTGAAGGTATATGTAAGTCCTGTTTCATTAAAGAAGCAAAAATAATTAGTATAAACGATGATCTCAAAATTACTATCTGTGCACATTGCAACTCAATTTTGAACGGAATTAAATGGGAAGATTCTGAGCTTTCAGAAGAAGAACTTGTGAGCTTTACAGTCATGGAAAATCTTCATTCAATGGAACATGTTGAAGATCTCGAGATATCAGTCAATATATTAACTGTTCGTGGATCAAACTATGAATGTCTAGTCCATGCAGAGGGAAAACTTCTAGGTTCCCTGGTTGTTGAGGAGTACAAAATAAATGTTAAAATTATGAAGAATGTCTGTCCAGACTGCAGTAAATTTGCTTCTGGATACTTCGAATCTGTTATTCAAATACGGGCAGATAACAGGTTTCCAACACCTGAAGAGCTTCAAAGGGTTGATGAGATAGTTAGAACTAAACTTGGAAATCTCTCACTGAAAAATAGAATGGCCTATGTTTCAGATGTGGCCATGCTGAAGGAAGGGGTTGACTATTATGTTGGTTCATACAAGGCAGCAAAAAAAGTTGCTGAAACAATTAAGGACAGTTTAGGCGGAGTAATGCAAGAATCCCCTCGTCTAGTTGGTAGAGACAAATCCAAGGGGAAAGATCTCTACAGAATATGGATCTCCATTAGGATGCCTGATTTTCAGAGGGGAGATTTTGTTGGGTATGAAGATCACAAGGCAGAGGTCATGGGTTTTGATGGAAAAAAAATCAGTCTAAAAGACCTGGTTTCTGGTGACAGTATCTCTGTTATGTGGAGGGACTATGGTAAAATCAATGTCATTGCAAGGAAGCACGATGTTAAAACTACCAGTGTCACTTCAAAAACACCCACATCAATACAGATACTTCATCCAGACAGTTATCAACCCATTGATATAGACATTAACGATGAAATTTCTAAGTTAATGATTGGAAACAATGTTAAGGTACTGGAAGTTGAAGGAATACTTTACATCCTGAGCAAGGATCAGGATTAATTTAAAATAAATAAATAAACACAATAATATAGTTAGTTGTACAACAAGATAATCAGTTTACTATTCTCATGGATATTAATCTAGGTTTTAAATTCAATTATTCACGGTGATAAGATGGATATCGACTCTAAGATGGAAAGCATCAAAAATGGAACGTTAGAAGTGATAACAGAAGAAGAACTCAAGGACAAATTACAGGAAAACAAGCCAGTAGCTTACATTGGATATGAACCATCTGGAAATGTCCATCTTGGACACGCAATCACAGTCAAAAAAATGATTGAAATCCAAAAAGCAGGTTTTCATGTTAAAATTCTTTTAGCAGACCTTCATGCATACTTGAATGGGAAGGGAACCTTAGAAGAGATTGAAGAGATATCCAAATATAACATGAAGTGTTTCAGAGCCCTGGGCCTTTCAGAAGATACTGAATTTGTTCTAGGATCCAGCTATCAAACAAGGGAAGATTACACCTACAGAGTCTATGAGCTTGCACTCTCCACAACACTGACCCGTGCAAAAAGAAGTATGGCACAAATAACAAGGGACAGTGCAGATCATAAGGTTGCTGAAGTCATATATCCCATTATGCAGGTTCTGGATATGATCTTCCTCGAAGTTGACCTGGCACTTGGTGGCATGGAACAGAGGAAAATTCATATGCTTGCAAGGGAAAGTTTACCGAAAATGGGCTACAAAGCCCCTGTATGTATACATACTCCTCTACTCCATGGTACAGATGGATCTGATAAAATGTCTTCCAGCAAACAGAATTATATAGCTATTGATGATGAGCCTGAAGTCATTAAGAAAAAAATTCAGAAAAGTTACTGTCCACAGGGTGTTGTTGAGGCAAATCCAGTGATAGAAATTGCTAAACACTTCATATTCACCGAAGATGAAACGTTGTTAATTGAAAGATCTGAAAAATTTGGTGGTAACCTCAGTCTGACACAGGAAGAACTTTTAGATAAGTATTCCAGTGGAGATTTGCATCCTATGGACCTAAAAAATTCTGTCTCAAACCGCATGATAGAAATTTTAGAACCTGTAAGGGAATATTTAAAATCAGATATAAATTAACTTTATCTTATGGAGGCATTGTAAATGGTAGAAGAAACTGTTGAAAAATATGAGATGAGAATTCCGCCGGGAATTACAGGGCAGATCGTTGCACAGGTAATGGAAGAATTTGATCTGGAAGTTAAGCAGTCTGACTTTGGTCCTGTTTTTCTGGGCGAAATGAAAAATTTGGAAGACGCAAGGGACTACATCGTTAAAGAGCTCAACTCAAGAATTGCAGAACTGGAGAATAAAAAAGGGGATTGATTATTTCTTTCCCTAGAAATTTTTATTTTATATACACATTCCCAGTTTATGGGCCACTATTCTTTTAATATCATCATGAACCTTATTTATGCCATTATTTGCGTTTATGACCATAAAATTCTGGTGATCCGCGAGTTCTAAATATTTTTTTGCTGTAGATGCTAAAAAATTTTGTTCCTCAAAACTGTCCATACCATCACATCGTGATACTGCTGTTTCAGGATCAATGTCCAATAATATAACCAAATCAGGTTGTTTTGCATGTTTATTTATGTCAGCTATCCATTCTGAGTCGTTTTGGTATACCATGCTAGAGTAAAAACTACGATCACTTATCACGATCTTAGCCAGAGCTTCTGCTTCGGTTATATCCCTCATTAAAACTGTTCTATCTGCTGCAAAAAGCAGGGCGAGTGTTATTTGAAAATTTTCAGTGATGGCATCGGGATTTTGGAGCAATTTCCTAATTAATTTACCCACTTCATTATCAGTTGGTTCAAACACTCTTAAAACATCTAACCCACATTTTTTAATCCAACTTTCAAGTAACTCGATCTGGGTTGTTTTTCCTGATCCATCGATTCCTTCCAAACAGATGTACATAAATTTTCTCTCCTTATGGATTTTAGTATTTCAAGCCATATAATTTTTATTCAAGGTTCCAAACATTATTTCTAACATAAATCTTCAATTTTGAAACCTTAAAACTAGCTGATACCTTTGGTCAACTGTGTCAAAATTTCGAGTTTTTAATATTAAATTCCATATACTTTAAAATGGCAATTTTGAGTTTAAGTTGCTATTGTAAATCTATCACAACCCAAACTCTTCTAATACCGTATATGTTATTTTGAGTTCATTTTCTTTAATATTGCATCTACCTTTGGTTTAAGATATTCGGGACATGGTATGTAAGGTTTTGAATATACCATACCAAATCTAGTTATTTGGTTGGAAATACTTTTCTTCTTACGGTTTAATTTGCAGCCAATTTCAGGTGCTGTTAATCCTTGCTTGTAATATATCCAAATCTTCCATACTTCTTCGTCAGAATAGTGTTTAACTCCCTTTCTACAGCTTTTCAATTTCATTTTGTGAAGTTTCATTGATAGGGCCGTGTATGATCTTCCTTTAAATAGTTTAGATCTGTAAATTTCTCCCAAACTCAAACCCTTTTCTTTAACTAATAACTCTAGCCTAATTTCTTCATCCAGCCTCCAAGGTCTTCCCATACAAATCAGCCCTCCATGATTTGAATACGGTAATAACCCTTTGAGCAGGTCACATACACCACTGTAGAATCATTCAAATCCATGTTCTTATCAAAAACAGGATATGTGACCACATCCACGGGTAAAGCTTGTTCTGGATAAAATTTGACCATCATTGTCTGATCTGCTTTTAAACACTGCGCAACCTCATTTAATGAGCCACCACAATAGTTCTCAAAAATCATTTATTAACCTCCTTTTTTAATCGAAATTCAATATTCATCAATAAAGCTTGAATAATTTAAAATACCGTAATTTGAATTAAATACGCCAAATTAACTGTCAATATCTAAATCTCAAGATTTTAATCAAACAGTCCGTTATTACAAAAATAGGAAGTTTTGATTAAACATTTACCCATTATTGGGTTGTAAAGCCCTAGATATCCACAACTTCTTGTCGTGTAAAATTTTCTAAGGCGTGCATGCCTCATTTGAAACCCATCAAAATTTCACCTCAAAATATTTGGTAGTAATATTTTGTTTGACATTCTAAAATTGGTTTGACAAGCTCGCTAAAAAAAAGATTTAAACAGGGTTAATAAAATAATTAGGACAAATATGGAGTTAAAATGTTTAAAAAAATAAATAGGAGTTTCAATTTATTTCAATCCCATTGGATACCTGAAATTTGTAACTTAGAAGAGTTACTAATGAACATTTTACAATAAAACATTTTCAGTGTCTGAACTTTAGTTTATCAAGTTATTTTTGTAAATATTAAGAAAAT
>WASR01000303.1 GCA_009712615.1 Methanobacterium sp.
ATTTATTAGTAAGTAGATTTAATAAAATAACAAAATTCACTGATTTAAGGTCTAATATTAGTATAATTGTTATCCAATAAAAAAATTTAAGGGATTATTTAATGTGGGGAATTTATAGTGTTTGTTAAAGGTTTATCAAAAAAGAAAATTGGAATTTTATTGACAATTGCTGTATTACACTTCCTTTTTGGTTACGTTATCATTAGTTTCATCATTTTCTCAATAATAGCATTTTTCATGCAGTTTTTCAGAGATCCAAAAAGAAAAATTCCTGATGGTGAGGGAGTAGTTGTTGCACCTGCAGATGGCAAAGTGTTGCAGGGAAAAATTGACTTCTTGAAAATAGTCACTGTGCAAGATGATCCTGTTATGGGAAAGATCTTGAAGGATGGTGAAAAGGGAATTTTAATCAGCACGTTCATGTCACCATTTGATGTTCATGTACAGAGAGCTCCAGTTTCTGGTAAGATAGTGGAAACTAAATATTATCCGGGTAAGTTTAAAATTGCCATGGGAGATGTTCATACTGTAAACGAGAAAAATTTGATTGTTATTGATTCAGAGTATGGAAAAGTTGGGGTGATCCAGATTGCAGGCTTCGTTGCCAGGAGAATTGTACAGTATGTGCAACCTGGGGATACAGTCAGGATAGGTGACAGACTGGGCATGATAAGATTTGGATCCAGGGTTAATTTAATAATTCCATACGATAAATTTAAGGTGATGGTTTTTGAAGGTGAAAAACCAACAGCAGGGGAGACCATAATGGCAATGTTCAACAGTGAATTGAATGCGAACTGAAATAATTTAAGTGGAGTTTTTTAGAATGAATATCAAAAATTTTATGTCCTACGCAGATTTGGTTTCACTAGCCAATGCTTCTTTTGGATTTTTATCGATAGTAATGGTTTTTAAAGGGTATTTAGACATTGCGGCACAGTTTATGTTGATTGCAGTCATTTTTGATTCACTTGATGGTTGGGTTGCACGAAGAACAAAAAGAGTAGATCAGTATGGATTTGGAGAAAATATTGACTCATTATCTGATGTAATTTCTTTTGGTGTTGCACCGGGAATGCTTTTGATTGCAGCAACTTCAACGTTTGGTATACCATACCTTAATATAGGAGTAGCACTCCTAATACTATTATGTGGGGTATTAAGACTTGCAAGGTTTAATGTAATTACTAATTCGGGTGAAGTTAAAGATGAAAAATTTGTGGGCTTACCCATACCAACAACTGCTTTGATCCTGGGATCATTTTATCTTTCAGGCATTTTCCAAGCAGATTTGGCAATGCTCATAATGGTTGTGGTATCATTGATGATGGTCAGTACAGTTGAGTATCCTAAATTTAGGGGCAGCAGCGTAGTTGTTATTGGAAGTTTGTTGATATTTTTAACGTTACTACCTCAGAACTAGTCATTTTTAATTGCAAATAATGCTGCAAAGCTTTTATTCATTGTCTCTTTAATATATTTAATAACGGTACCTTTTATGGGTTTATACTCCAAGCTCCGCAGAAGTGGTCCAAATGTTAGATAAGATATTAGGAAAAAAAGATAAAGATAAGAATGACACGCCTGATCTCCGAAAAAACGGCAAAAAACCAGATTCGGATAATTCAGATATAGGCGGTCGCCTGAAAGATATGGTGGGTAAGGTTTCTGGTAAGCCCAAGGACGACGACACTAATTCAAGTAAGTCTGATTCTAAGTTGAATAGTCCATCTAAGCCTAAAATTGTTTCAAAGAAACCAGCTGCTGAGCGAAAAATGCCTCGGCCTATAGCTAAACCAACATCAAAACCCACGGATTCTAAACCTAGATTGAGAACTCCTGAGAAAAAGAAACCAGGTGGATTGGCAGGGCTCGGGGGAGGTTTTGGAAAGAAACATCCTGAAGATGACCAGAGGACCCTTGTTGGGGCAGCGGTTTTTGGAATTATATTGATCATACTTGTTGGGGCAGGTTATTATTTCCTAGTTTATGGCCCATACCAAGATACTCTTAACAGTGCTAAAATGGCCAAGATCAATGAAGTGAACTCCTATTTCAAAGGGGCTTTATCTACGGATCCACATAAAACTGTTCTTTTAGCAGATATTGATTCGGGTCAAACACCTGATCAAGTCCTTGCTGTTGATGTAATAGGACCTGCAACCAGCGCCTGGAGAGATTATCAGAATCAACAGATAAATATAAAGAAAGATCCGTATAATCGGGTTCAAATAAGTTATTCCGTTCCTACACAAGCTGGTACAGGAACCAACGGAACAGCAGCCGACACATCTACTTCTGTGGGCGTATCAAGTGCAAATAATGTTAAAAACTTGATATTAAACACCACTGCAGCAGGTATAATCGTAAATGAAGCAGATGCAAGTGTACTTGCAAACATGGAAATTGTTACACCAGACACTGTGGCTGTTCCAGTTTATATTTCAAGAATACAGGCTGCAGGTGGTTTAATTAACGTTGGAGATTCAGTTGATGTTTATCAGAATGTAAATACCAGTGCTCAAACTTCAACAGGTAACAACACCACACAGGCGCAATCAACTACAACCACAACATCATCACCAGAAATAAGTGGTGCCACTGTGTTAGCAATTCTTAGAGATACCTCTAATGGGGTGTATACTTCAACTGATGCGAACCTAACACACCAACAACAGTTTTCAATTAATGGTGCAGGAGTAGCCACATCAACAAGTCAGTCTGCTCAGGGTAATGTTGAGGCACTTTTAAAGGCAGGCGCGTCCAGAAACTGGAATGAAGCTCAGATCACTTCTCTCCTGAATGCATATGGTTGGAGGTTATCAGACTTTGAAAGGGTTTCAAATCTGGGAGATTTAACCAACAATTACTTGGTTGTTCTTGAAGTACCTAGGGAAAATGCATTATGGGTTATTCAGAACGACAATGTTGTGGCAGGTTCAAGTCTTTACCTTGTTGTTCCAACTCAGAGAGCTCCTGAATGGATGATTACAGAACTCCATCAGATATATGGATCATAGACAAAAAAAATTTTTAGAAGGTCTGCAGGTATGCAGATCTTATCTTTACTTTGTTTCAAGGGTAATGGGGATATAAAATGGATCATAACAATATTTACATTATTTCTGTGGCTATTATAGTCTTGATAGTGGGATTAGTATCGTCCAGTATGGTATCGGCAGAAACATTTGGTGAAAGTAACGATCAGCAAGCATGGATACAGGGAACAGGGTCCACGTTACAGTTCACCTACCTTCAAGCCACCATAACATTGACTGTTCACAACAACAATGATCATGCGGAATTCTTCAAGATCAGCCAGCAGTACACTGGTGATGGAACTGTGACAGTCACTGGAACTAATTCATCTTCCATGGATTGGGTTATTCTGTCAACCAATCCTTCCGCAATTAGAATGATAAATTCCATCAATCCTGCGGGTGATTTGGGATGGGAAGTAGAAGCTGGACAAACAAAAACTGTTACATTTGCATTGAAGGAAAGCAGCCCTCCTGCTCCATGGTATATCCAGAGGGGATCTACAACTAACACTTTCTGGCCAACAGTAAATGATCCAGGATTAACATCAAGTTGGTTCCTTCCAAACGAATTAGAATATTTAAATCCTAATTTACAAGTTGTCAAATGGCAGGGAACATTCTTCTTCTTCCTCAAGAACATGGTGGCTTCAGGTCCCAGGGTTGAAGGTATAGTTAGGGCTCCTATAGTACCAATGAACTCTGTTTTAACCAGTAGTTCTCCCACAGTGAGCTATATTGATAATGAGAATCCAAGTGCTCAAACAGCTGCATGGGATGTTACATTGTACCCTGGTCAAACCAAGGGGTACTCATACACTTACACGTATCCAAATGGCACATCTGTAACACCGGCTAACAAAAAGACAGGTTCCACTCAAATTAATGACCCAAGTCATACAAATGCTTCATCAACACTACCAACTAAAAATACCGGAGTTCCATGGGGATTATTCCTTTTAGGTGGAATTATTATAGCTGGCGGTATAATTTACGCAAGGGTGCTACGATAAATTTATTAGTTGTGAGTTCATTAAGATCAAAGAACCATGAAACTCTCAACTTTATTTGTTTTAATTGGAATTATAATCATTTCACTCTACTGTTTGATTGAAGTGAGTTACTATGCGTCATCGGACAACAGCTCTCAAAACAGTACAAATACTCCTTATATAGAAATTCCATCAATAAATGTAGATCAGGCAATTAACAATAAATCAGTGGATTATGGAATTTATTACGATCCACAATCTGCTAAACCCAGTTTTGGAACAACTGCCCTTTTTGGACACAGAACTTTTCATGGATCTCCATTTTTAAATCTTGACAAACTCAAGGCTGGTGACAACATCACTGTGGCATGGCCGGGAATAGGTAACGTTGAGTATGCAGTTGTTAATTCCACTGTTGTAGATGCTTCCTACAGATTAAACATTGAACAGGGAAATAAACTGTTTTTAATAACATGTTATCCATTGGGATCTGATGCACAGAGACTCATAATAGAAGCTAATCAAGTATCCATTTATCCAATTAACAACTCACAGCCACATACATCAGAACCACCATATGGAATATTCATTGTGGTGGGCTTCTTTGTTGGCGGTATGATTTTGAGCTTTTTGTATCCTATAAAGGATGATCAGTACATAATATTTTTAGCAGTGGTAGCAATAACAGCATTTCTGGTACTGGCGTATGTATTTCCCATTCCTCCAGATGCGATCGAATCTCAACTGTCATGGTTTAATAATTTGTTAGGTGTTTAATATGGAACCAGAAGAGAAGTACTTTAGTAATATAACAAACAGAGAAAGAGCTATTTTTGAAGGGGCCATAACAATGGGGGCTTTGTTCCATCAGTTTGTTGGCACTCCTGTGAATAGTGATACTGTTAAATCACTTGAAAAGGCAATTGAAGATGCCATGTCTGTTCAACCATGTGTTTCTAGTGTTGAGGTAGTAATAGATCGTGAAATACTGGAAGAAATTTCCAATGAATTTGATTATGTTTCATTGTCTGGTGAAATGTTGGATGTGAAGGTAACTACGGTCTGCTCTGATAAACAAGCTTTAATAAGATTGAAGTTTATATCAGAACTTAATTATCCTCTTATGTACGTTGAGGATGTTGATTAAAGTTATGACCACATAAAAGGGTTTATATAATTTGAGTTACATAAAAATACACATATAACATGGTTATGAAACAAAAGGGGTGATTGTTTGGTTAATTGGACTGCGGCATTTGTGGGATTTATACTCGCTGTTATCCTTTCAAATGTTTTCGGCTATTTCATGGGTTTTATAGGAATAAGCATTGGATTGTTCATTGCGGGTATAGTAGTAGGACTCATGGTAGGTGGTGGAGTTCTCACTGGCTTTGGTAATGGGCTTGTTGCAGGAGCATTTGGGGCGATAGTGATTTCTATCATACTATTAATTGGTGGAACAATTACCGCTGGACTCGTAGGGTTTGGTGTGGCTGCAGCAGCATCTATTGTATGGATACTTACTATCTTTGTCACCAGCGGATTTGTGGTTGGAGTAGGTGGTGCAATAGGATCACTCATTAGCGGTAAAAACTAAACTTTTTTTTAATTTTTTTTGTAAATTAATTGGAGATTTTATCAGTGATAGTTTATCCAGACAACAGCATGTTCACAAGCCAGTCATTTATTATTGTCATATTATTCATGGTTATACTTCAGCTTCGAGAAAGAAGGGTTAAACCATTGGGTCTAATGATCATGCCATTATTCATGTTTATTGTATCAATATTTTTAGTGGATGAAGTTTTATTCACTAGTTTACTGAATTTTATACTGATAGCCGGAGGTTTTGTTTTAGGAACGATCATAGGATATGTTGTTGCCTCATTTATGAATGTAAGGCTTGATAAGGATGGTAATGTCGTAATGAAGGGGTCTATTCTAGCTGTGGTTGTGTGGATTTTTGTGATAGTTTTGAAATTCTACGGAGAACAAACATTAGGATCCGCACATTACATCGACTTCAGTGTTTTGACCTCGATTTTCATTATGATGACGCTGGGTGCTATGATTTCACGCAGACTCATAATTTATAGGAGGTACAGGGAACATAAACTAATGGTAAAAAAGCAGGGGAATGAATCAAAGTAATTATCCCTATCTAAAATTAACTTCTTTTTCTTGATTTAATGATTTTGGATGCAAATATGGCTGCACCAAATCCATTGTCTATATTTACTACTGCAATACCTGGAGCACATGATTGTAACATGGCATAAAGTGCTGTGAACCCGCCTTCTCCTACACCATAACCAACAGATGTTGGGACACCTACCACTGGTACATCAACCAAACCAGCAACAACAGAAGGTAAAGCGCCTTCCATACCTGCCACAACTATTATCACTTCCACATTAGCTTCAAGCATTAACCTTATTTGACTAAATAGTCGGTGAATTCCCGCAACTCCCACATCGTAGGATTTTAATACTTCACATCCAGATTCTTCTGCGACTATTCTTGTTTCTTCTGCTACTGGAATGTCTGAAGTTCCTGCTGTTATTAAACCGATTTTCCCAATTTTTTTCACTTCTTGTGTTCTGATAACTAAAATCCTTGCTTTTTGGTTGTATTCGAAAGACATATCAGAAGTTATGACTTCTTTGATTTCTTCTTCCAATAGTTGGTAACGCTGATTAGTTAGTCTGGTAACGATAATTCCATTATTGGAGCTGCTTTCTATTATTTTGAGTAATTCATTATCATCTTTACCCTCAGCAAACACCGCTTCAGGAATTCCTGTTCTTATCTCTCTATGGATGTCCATCTTTGCAAAATCTTCTAATTCAACTATATGATCGTTTCTGAGCATTTTTTCAGCTGATTCAACTGAAATTTCACCATTTTTAAGTTTTTGAAGTATGTCCTTCATTTTTTCCCTCTAATTATGCTAGATTCATCCAGTTACTATTATCTTTTTGAATTCAATTATATGTTGATGCTAAATAAGTTTTACAATGGGGTATTATATTATAT
>WASR01000272.1:0-1257 GCA_009712615.1 Methanobacterium sp.
CTTCCACTTCTAAAAACCATGGAAATGATGGTTCAAACAGACTTTAATCAACCTGTTTTTGAGTCTAGTACCTACTTTGCTGTGGTGAAATTCAAACGATACAGTGGCATTGATTTATTTTTCATGTCTGTTATTGTTCCGGTGTGTATCACCAGAATATATTTGGTTCCTCTGGAGAGTGTGGCATGAGAAATTGTGAGTACATTGGATTTTATGGATGGTTTGATGTAAACAGATCTTCCACTACTACTTTTGAGTTCTATGAAAACCGTTTTTCCAAATTTTATTGGTGTGTTGTAGGTGAGTTGGATTGTTTTTTTGTTAGACACATTAACTGCGTTGTTGGATAGGTTCACGGATCGAATTGCAGATAGTACTGAAACATAATTCAGGGTTTTTTGAGAATCAAGAACCGTGGTTATCTTTGCAGTTCCAGGATCACATGCTTTAAACCAGGTTGTTGCAGTTCCATTCATAATGGTTTTTGAGCTTATGGTTCCCAGGGTGCTGTAGAAACAGATGGTGAAACCATTCTTCAAATGTCCCATTTGAGATACATCATAGCCCAAACTGTCATGATTTAAATCGGCAACCACACTAGAACTAGTTCCAACAATTTGGGATTTAACAGAGCTTAATTTAAGAACCAACCATCTTGAATAAGTGATGGCACCATATATTTTCTGTGGTTTTAAATTTGAACCCCACCAGTTGAACTGGGCATTCAGTAATGTTCCTGTGTTTGAAGGTTGGTACAGCTGGTAGGTGTTTCCAACAACACTGTTGAAGTTGAAGACAGCCGCCATATAACTGCTGAATGAAGCTCCATAAAGGTTGTTGTAGATCATGTTCCCTGTAACGTTGTTGTAGGCTCCTGTTATGGTAAGACCCGCAACTTTATTGTTATTCATCGAATTTCCAGAGATTAAACACCATGATCCTGTGATTGTGAGTCCTGTGCCGTTGTTGTAGTTCAGATTATTGTAACTAAAGTTTGAGTAGGAACAGGTACTGTTTATTCCATTCTTGTTGTAGTTCACAGAGTTGGATTTAATGACGTTATGATCCGCGTCAGAGGCACTCTGTAAACAGATTCCCATATCGTTTCCAGATATGTTGTTGCTGGTTAAGCTGTTGTAAATTCCTATTGACAGAATGCCGCAGCATTTATTATTCTTAACGGTGTTGGAATAAATTAATACATGATCTGCTGTATTTACAAGCCCGTTTTGGGTGTTGGAGTTTATGGTGTTGTGG
>WASR01000272.1:1357-7048 GCA_009712615.1 Methanobacterium sp.
TGGCTGTATGGGCTTGCACTGTTTACACCATTTTTGTTGCTGGTTATGGTGTTGTAACTTACTGTGTTGTGGTCTGCACCCGAAGCATTTTGAAGGTAGATTCCCAGGTCGTTTCCTGAAATTTGATTGGATTTTATTAGGTTGAACAACCCAATACAGAGAACACCACTTCCACCGTTGTTGCTTATCTTGTTGGAAGTTATGCTGGAATGATCTGCTGTTACAATCATTCCATTGTTGGTGTTGTAGGCTACTGAGTTGTTTGAGTAGCTTGAATGTGGGCTTGCACTGTTTATACCTGCCTGGTTATGGGAAAGCACATTTTTGTCAACAACGTTGTAATCATTATCACACGCTCCTGTAAGGGTAATTCCACAGTTACCATTATAAGATGCAGTATTATTTTGAATATTGTTATATTTACCTGTTATATCAATTCCACTCACTGCGTTAGAGTTGGCAATATTCTTTGAGATTGTGCTGTTGTCTAAACGTATCCAGAATCCATTTTTATTTCCCTGGAGGATGTTGCCATCCAGGAGGTAGTTGGTTGCTGTACTGGTTCCCATCTGCTGAACAGCAATACCATCTTCTGCTCCTGAAACAGTGTTACCAACAATTCTCATGTTACGTGAGTTGTCTGTTGCATAAATTCCTGCTCCATTTAAACCAGTACAGGTCACTCTGTTCCCTTCAACTGAGTTGTACGCACTGTTGTCGTTGAAAAGAATCCCGTTTAAAAAATTCGATATGGAGTTTCCTGAAATGTTGTTGTAGCTGCAGTAACCATATTCAAAACTGATACCGTTACCCACAGTTGGATCTGCGCCTATTATCTTGTTGTAAAGTACTTTGGCATTGGACATGTCTCCATAAAACTGAATACCCACGAGTGATGCTCCAATAATATTGTTTCCTGAGATAAGACAGTTTTTAGCATTGTTTATAACGATGCAGTAGTTGGTTTTGGTCATGTTAAAATTCTGAATTGAAGATCCTGAACCGCCAGAATTCACTGTAAACACGGCTGAGCTTGTGTTTTTAGCTTCTATAATAACATTGCCGTTGGATTTTATGTTAACCTTTTTATTGATATAGACACTCTCTTTGTAGGTATAAATTGTTTTATTGTTGCCATAAACAACCACGGTGTCTCCACTCGAAGCTTTATCAACCGCAGACTGAATACTGTCCCCAGGATGAACAGTGATGTTGGCTGCTGATACTGATTGTACACAAACTGTGGACATGAGAATCATGATCATGTACAAAACTATTTTTCTACTCATTATTTACACCATATACTGAATTTTTAAGTAAAATGGTGTGTTAATTCACTAATATATAACTTTTTTATCCACTTTTGTGCTGTTTTTCACATAAAATGCCGGATCATGATTATTTTGCTGGTAAAAAACGAAGTATTTTACATTCTCTAACACAGACTCGATCTTTAAAATTAAAAAAAACTAATAATAAATGGTATTCGGCTAAAATTTGACTTCTTCTATTTCTAGCTGATTTTCAATTTGTTTGAATTTGAACTTCCATTGTAGGTGTTGTTTGTGAGGTATTTGGTGGTTAAGGTGTAGGTTCCATTGTTACATTTGGCGGTGTAATAAAATGATGCAACTCCATATTTGTTGGTTGTTGCCGATCCAACGTACTTACCAGAAACATAAAACTTCACAGTAGCATTTCCAAGTTTGGTGTTGTTATGTAGGTTTGTGAGGGTGGCTGTTAACTTCACCCTGGAATTCTTTTTACCAGATGCACTGTTTGTGAGGATTTTAGTTGGTATTTTATTTACATTCAGGGTTGTGCTGAAAGTGGAGTTTGCGTACAAGTTATCCTGTTTATAGTCTGTTCTTAAACTGTAAGAACCTCCAACCTCCTTGATGAGGTAGATGTAGCTTGCAATTCCCGTACTGTTTGTCACTCCACTACCCACGTATTTACCATTCACATAGAAGTAAACAGTCCTACCTGAAACAGCGGTGTTGTTTATGGTGTTTATGAGTGTTGCTGATAATTTCAACTTGTCTCCATTATAACCATTCAAAGATTTAACTACCAATTTGGTTGGAATCATCTTAACCAACCAGCTTTCAGAATCTGAGGACGAGTTGTACTCACCATCCTCACTGAACATGGCAGATAAATTGTAAGAACCACAGCCACTAATTGCATATGTTAAGGTTGCAATACCCTCACTGTTGGTTGTAGCAGTTCCTATGAGGTGGCTGTTAACAAGGAAACTGATCAATTTCCCCGAAAGAACAGAACCTGCCCTATCCTGGAGTGTGGCCTTTAATCCTGTTTTTGCACCACTGTAGCTTGAAACAGGCAGCACAGACAGCACAGTTTTTTCAGGAATGATCTCTAGAATTTCTGTGTTCATGGCCTCAGTATAATCATCGTCACCAATAAACTCGACCATCATACTGCAATTTTTCGATGACTCTGATACACAGTACACTACAGAAGCTACACCATTCACATCAGTCTGGGCATTACCAACAGCACTACCATCAATATAGAACCGTACTATTTTTCCAGCTATAACAGCACCTTGATCATCTGTTAAGCTGGCAGTTAAGTTAACATCATTTCCCCTGTAACTTGTAACATGATTTAGGGTAATTTTTGTGGGAATTAAATTGATCTGAATGATGTTAGTACCATCTGATCCTGCATAGGTTCCATCTTGAGCGAAACTCGCCGTGATGGGGTAGGTCCCGTTTGTTAGAATTAAAGTGTACAGGTAGTTTGCTGTTCCATCGGTGTTGGTTGTTGCTGTTCCTACTTGTGTGCCGTTTATGTAGAAGTTTATAGTTTTTCCAGGTAGGGGATTTGTGTTGCTGTCTTTGAGTGTGGCTGTTAGGTTTAGTTTATCTCCCCTGTAACCTGTTACAGGGCCTGTGATGATTGAAGTTGGTATCAGATTGACTTGGAGAATGTTGGTATTGTTGGATGCAGAGTAGGTTGTATCTCCTGAATAAATTGAAGTTATGGTGTAAGTCCCGGTATTTTGGGTTATATTATAAACATAACTTGCTAAACCATCTGCATTGGTTGTTGCGGTTCCCAAAGGTGTTCCATTTATATAAAAGGTTATTTGTTTGCCGGCCAACTGTAAACTACTGTGAGTATCGGTTAAATTAGCAGTTAAATTAACATTATATCCTTTACGGCCTGTTACAGAGTTAACAGTAATTTTTGTTGGTGTTAAATTCACCAAAAGGTAACTTGTACAGTTGGATGTTCCGTAAATTCCATCTTGAGTGAATGTGGCCAGGAAACTGTAATTGCCACTTGTTTGGTTTATGGTGTACAGGTAGTTTGCTGTTCCGTCGGTGTTGGTTGTTGCTGTTCCTACTTGTGTGCCGTTTATGTAGAAGTTTATAGTTTTTCCAGGTAGGGGATTTGTGTTGCTGTCTTTGAGTGTGGCTGTTAGGTTTAGTTTATCTCCCCTGTAACCTGTCACAGGGCTTATAATGATTGAAGTCGGTTTCAGGTTAACCTGAAGGGAATTAGTTGAATTGGATGCTAAATAAGTACCATCTTGTAAAAACAAGGCCATGATGGTATAACTACCACTAGATTGGGTTAAAATGTAAACAAAAGTTGCAACACCGTTTGAATCGGTTGTAGCTGATCCAACTGATGAACCGTTCACATAAAAGACAACTGTCTTGCCTGTTACAGGATTTCCACCACCATCCTTTAGTGTTGCAGTTAAATTAACAATATCACCGTTGTATCCAGAAACTGGTTTGACAGTGATGTTCGTGATCACTAATGTTGATGAAACAAGTAAGTTGGATGTTCCGTTACTGGCAGTATAAAAACCATCACCCAAAAATTGTGCAACAACTGGGTGACTTCCAGGATCCTGGGTCAGGGTATAGGAAAGGGTTGCAACACCGCTGCTATCTGTCAGTGCAGTACCAACCAAATTTCCATCAACATAAAATTTGATGGTTTTACCATTCACAGGCTGATTGTTACCATCTTTAAGGGTAGAAACAAGATTTAGAACATCACCTTTGTGACCAGAGGCTGAATTTACATTTAAAGATGTTACTCCCATGACAGTAACACTGGTTGTTACATTCTGATCGTTAACAGAAGCTAATATTGTGGAGGAACCAACAGTTTTTCCAGTAAAACTGGAGGTCGCAGTACCATTAACCAGACTTAAAACCAAATCACTCAAAATGCCAAGTGAATCACAGCTAAATTTAACAAGAATTCCATCGGGAACAAAAACACCGGTGTAAACCAGGTCTGTATCTTCACCAGCACTGTTCCAGGTAAGATCTGCAGTGATATTAGAAACTCCACCCACATTAACCTTATTCGTACTTGGAACTAGCTTTAAAACTATCCATGGACTCACATTAAACAAACCATATACTCTGGATGGTGCACTGTTTGAACCCCACCAGTTATCAATTGCATTCAAGGTTCCGGATGTATCTGGACTGTACAGCTGATAGGTATTTCCTATCACACTGTTGAAGCAGAAGATTGCAGCATTGTAATTACTAAAAGATGCACCATAAAGGTTTTGTTCGAGCCTGTTCATGATCACAACATTATTTGTTCCAGTAATTGTCAGTCCGGCCTCTTTATTGTAGCACATAGAATTTCCAACCACATAACAGTTGGAACCAGTAATTGTGAGACCAGTTTGATTATTGTAGTTCAATGTGTTGTTGTAAAAATTAGTGCCGTTGGATCCGCTGTTTATACCATTGATGTTGTAACTGGCTGTGTTGTTTGTCAGAACATTGTAGTCATTATTTCCAAAGTTCTGTAAATAAATTCCCAGGTTGTTGCCCGTGAGAACGTTATTAAAAATGTTAATATAACTGCCAACAACCAGAATACCCGTGCCTCCATTATTTAAAACAGTGTTACCTTCAATATTAACGTTACTTGCTGTATTAACAATTCCATTCTCGACGTTGTTGTTAACGGTGTTGTTATTTAACTCAGTGCAGGGACTGCCGTTGTTTATTCCATTGTCATTGCTGTTGGCATTGTTTCCTGTCACGGAGTTGTAGTCTCCACCAGTGGATTTCTGAAGACAGATTCCCACACAGTTATTTGTCAAGATGTTGTCCCTGATCTGGTTGTAGGTACCAATACAGAGAATACCAGTTCCATTATTATATTCTATACGGTTTCCAGTGATATTCACATGATTTGCAGTGTTTACAAGGCCATTTTCCGTACAATTGGTAATTGTATTGTTTATTATGTAAGAATAAGAACTTCCACTGTTTATGCCGTTGTTGTTCCAGTTCAAAACGTTGTTGATCACCCAGTTATAATCCGCAGATCCAGAACTCTGTAAAACAATACCCAGGGGGTTGTTGTTAAAGCTGTTAGAATCTACTGTGTTGTAAGTGCCTATGAGCAATATCCCACCATCAGTATTGTTCAAAACTGTGTTTTGGGCCAATTTCACATGACCTGCAGTGACAATTGCTCCGTAATTCCCGTTTTTTGAAAGCCAGTTCCCTGTGATGTTCGAGTAACTACTCGCAGAGTTGATTCCCGCCTGATTATAACTCAGTTTGTTACCATCTACGATGTTGTAATCTGCATCACCATATTTTCCAAGTGTTATTCCGCAGTTGCCGTTGTTTGATGCGGTGTTGTTTAGGATTTGATTGTATC